>NZ_JBIUAQ010000002.1:0-266817 GCF_044547565.1 Amycolatopsis sp. NPDC052450
AAAATAATGCTCTCAAAGGAACCTCAAACGAGGTTCAAATACATAAGCTCTACTGGCTTAGTTCACTAGCACACTGTTGAGTTCTCAAGCAACACACCCCGAATCGCACCACTCACGCGGCCTTATCCGAAGCAGTCATTCCTAGCAGTTTTTGGTGAGACACCCACTCAATCACCCTGAGGTGAGAGCTTGGTTCGTGTCCCGCGGCCACCCGGTTTCCCTGGCGACTTGGAGAACTTTACATGGCCTCCAGGGGCCCGAAACAGGGGGGTACCTTAACTGCGTTTCCGCAGGTCAAGGCCCCTGTTTCGGGCCAGGGCCGCGATCAGCCCCCGACGCGGACGCCGGCGACGTTGCGCTTGCCCTTGCGGACCACGAGCCAGCGGCCGTGCAGAGCGTCGGCCGCGGACGGCTTCCACTCCTCGTCGGCGATCTTCGTGTTGTTGACGTACGCGCCGCCTTCCTTGACGGTGCGGCGCGCGGCGCCCTTGCTGTCGACGAGCCCGGCGGCGATAAGCAGGTCGACGATCGTCGACTCGCCGTTCGGGTCGATCTTGCCGTTGGGCACCTCGGCCATGGCGGCGTCGAGGGTCGGCGAGTCGAGCTCGCGCAGCTCTCCCCTGCCGAAGAGCGCCTGGCTCGCGGCGAGGACCTGCCGGGTCGCCGCTTCGCCGTGCACCAGGGTCGTGAAGTCTTCCGCGAGCTTCCGCTGCGCGGACCGCAGGTGGGGGCGCTGTTCGGTGTCCTCGGCCAGCGCCGCGATCTCCTCCTGCCCGAGGAAGGAGAACATCTTCAGGTAGCGGATGACGTCGGCGTCGGCGACGTTCAGGAAGTACTGGAACCACGCGTACGGCGAGGTCATCTCCGGGTCGAGCCAGACGCTGCCGCCGCCGGTGGACTTCCCGAACTTGCGTCCCTCGGAGTCGGTGACCAGCGGCGCGGTCAGCGCGTGGGTGTGCCCGCCGTCGGTCCGGCGGATCAGGTCGACACCGCCGACGAGGTTGCCCCACTGGTCGGAGCCGCCGATCTGCAGCTTGCAGCCGTACTCGCGGTAGAGGTGCAGGTAGTCCTGCGACTGCAGCAGCAGGTAGCTGAACTCGGTGTAGGAGATGCCGTCGGTTTCGAGGCGGCGCTTCACCGTCTCCCGGTTCAGCATCATGTTGACCGGGAAGTGCTTGCCGACGTCGCGCAGGAACTCGACCACGCTCTGCTTCGCGGTCCAGTTCAGGTTGTTCTCGATGACCGCGCCGGTCGGCGAGTCGTCGAAGTCGACGAAGCGCTCCAGCTGACCGCGGATCCGGTCGGCCCACTCGGAGACGGTGTCCACCGTGTTGAGGGTGCGTTCACCGGTGTCGCGCGGGTCGCCGATCATCCCGGTGGCGACGCCGGCCAGCACGATCGGCCGGTGTCCGGCGCGCTGGAAGCGCGAGAGCATCAGCAGCGGGACCAGGTTGCCGGCGTGCAGGCTCGGCGCGGTCGGGTCGAATCCGCAATAGAGCGTGAGGGGTCCTTGGTCGAGGTCTCGCCGCAGTGCGTCGGTGTCGGTGGATTGCGCGATCAGGCCGCGCCAGGTCAGCTCGTCAAGGATGTGCTCGCTCACGCCTGTAGATCCTCCCGCACCAGGTCAACCGACTATCGGCCGGGGGCCGCCGCCCTTCGCTTGCCGCCCCGGCGATAGGTCGAGACCGCGGGAGAGCCGTCGATCCAGAACCGCCATGGGGTGTCCATCGCCATCGCGACGCCGACGCGCGGCCCGGTGCGGATGTCCGCTTCGGGGACGCGGTCGCCGGTGAACAGCCGGACGGGTGACGCGGGGTCGGTCAGATCGACGCCGTTCTCCGGCCGGGCGATGCCGAGCACCGAGGTGAGGATGGCGGGGCCTTTGGCGAGTTCGCCGTTGCCCCGAGCGGTCGGCCTCCGCGCACGGGCGATGTCCGCACCGGACACCACTTCCCCGGCCCGCAGCAGCACGGCGCCCGGCTGCCCGTCCTCAGTGCCGACGACGTTGGCGCAGAAGTGCATCCCGTAGACGAAGTACACGTACAGATGCCCTGCCGGCCCCCACATGACCTCGTTGCGCGGGGTCTTGCCGCGATAGCAGTGCGACGCGGGATCGTCGAGGCCGCGATAGGCCTCGACCTCCACCAGGCGGACGGCGACCGTGCCGTCGGGACCGGTCGACTCGATCACCGCCCCGAGCAGGAGCGTGGACAGCTCCACCGGATCCAGCGCCAGCTCCCGCCGGGTGAACTGTCTCCCGGTCGCCACGTTCCACACGCCTCGACCTTAACCGCAGGCTCCGACAGGTTCAGTATTGAGCGATCGCTCAATACTGGTCTACAGTGCTGTTGAGCGATCGCTCAAAACTGGGGAAGGAAGCTCGATGAGCCGAAGAGCGCTGTACGTCGAAACGGTGATCCGCACGGACCTCGAAACGCTGTGGCGGTACACGCAGGAGCCGGATCTGCACGAACGGTGGGATCTTCGCTTCGCGCGGATCGAGCCGGTCGCGGGTTCACCGGGACGGTTCCACTACGCGACGAAGTTCCTGGGACTCACCATCAGCGGGACCGGGATTCACGCCGGCGAGAGCGAACGGCCCGACGGCGGGAGGACGTCGGCGTTGCGGTTCACCTCCGCGGATCCGCTGTCCCTCATCAGGTCGGGTTCGGGGTACTGGCGCTACACCCCGGCCGACGACGGCGTCCGCTTCGTCACCGGCTTCGACTACACCACCCGGTGGGGTGTCTTCGGCAGGTTCGCCGATCTGCTGTTCCGACCGCTTTTCGGGTGGATGACGGCCTGGTCGTTCGACAGGCTCAGGCTGTGGCTCGAAACCGGTGCCCCGCCGGAAGAGCTCCCCTTGCTCTCGCCCGCGGCGGGCCGCTGCCGCCGGAGCCCGCGGCCGGGCAAGGACGGCGTGGCACCTCGCGTTCTCGACACCCTGGAGCAGGCATGATCTTCCGAGAAGCACTGGGCGAGCAGTTCGCTTCACTGCATCCGCGCATGCGCGAACGACTGTCGCTGAGCACGGAGAACGGCGTCGGGATGATCGGCGTCGGCGTGATGGACGAGATTTGGCGCGGAGCCGCGTTCACCACACCGTTCCTGCGGCTGGGCGCGTCGAGGCACATCCTGTTCCCCGAACGGGGCCGCAACGTCCCCTTCACCATCGAGAACTACCCGTACGTCGATTCCCTCGGCAGGGAGACGGTCTCGTTCGTCCGCACCTTCGAACTCCCCGGGAGGCGGCGGCGGTTCGACGCGCAGATGATCTACAGCGCCGAGCGCGGGACGATCGTCGACTACTTGGGCACACATCAGCACATCGCCGTCGATCTCGACCTGACGGTGCGGCCGGACGGTGGCTTCCACTTCCGTTCGGAGGAGTTCCGGCTCTGTGAAGGCCCGCTTCGGTGCGTGGTGCCGCGATCCGTCGTCGGAGTGACTGAGGTCGATGAGTGGTTCGACGAGGAGAGCGGCCTGTTCCGGATCGAGATCCAGGTGACGAACCGGCGGTTCGGCCCGCTGTTCGGCTACCGGGGCGCGTTCGAGGCGCGGTTCGTCGACCTGCGGGCGGGGGTGAGCGGGGCGGTGAAGCCGTTGCGTGAGAAAGTCCTGGACTGATGAACGGGCGCAGCACGAAACAGCGGTTGATCGACGGCGCGCTGGAGACGATCCGCACCAGCGGGATCACCGCGGTTTCGGCCAGGACCGTCGCCGCGGCGGCCGGCACCAATCAAGCCCTCATCTTCTACCACTTCGGCAGTGTCGAGGAGTTGCTCGCGCAGGCCTGCGTGACGGCGACCGAAAGCCGCGTCTCCCATTACCGCGATCGGTTCGCCGGAGTGAGCACGCTGGGCGAACTTCTGGAACTGGGCCGGAGGATCCACGCGGAGGAACGGGCCGAGGGGAACATGGCGGTCCTCGCCCAGACGCTCGCCGGCGCCCAGGCAGGCGGACGGCTGGCCGAGGCGACCCGGCAGGCGCTCGACAAATGGGTTCGCGAAGTCCAGGGCGCGCTCGACCGCGTCCTGACCGGTTCACCGGTACTCGAACTGGCGGAGACCGAGGGGCTCGCCCACGCGGTCTCCGCCGGTTTCCTCGGCCTGACCTTGTTCGAGACGGTCAATCCGGAAGGCGCCGAACAGGCGCTGGCAGCGCTGGGGCAGCTGGCTGTCCTGGTCGACGTCCTCGAAGGACTCGGCCCGGTCGCGACCCGTGCGGTGCGCGCGAAGCTCCGAAAGACCGCGAAGAAGTAACTACATGATCTTCGGCGCCACTCGCATGCTGGTGTAGCAGCAGGCGGTGCCGTCGGGCAGTTTCGTGAACAGCACCGGCATCCAGTCGTCGCCGAACATCGAGTTCATCCCGGCGAAGACGTTTTCCGACACCGGCACCAGTTCCGCCTCGATCGGCGGAGCGATGCCTTCGAGGCCATCGGCGAATTCGTAGACGAAGTGCAGCTTCCCGTCCTTCTCGGTGACGGTGATGACGACGCCTTCACGGCGATAGGTACCCGCGAAAGGCGCGACGTCCACCGAAGGCGGCGACGGCGGCGGAGCGAAATCGTCGGGCACCCGGACCCCAGCGAGTTCACCGAGCAGTTCCCGTGACAGTCCGGTGTACAGCCGATCGGTCGTGCCGTGATTCGTGAGCAAGGCGAAGGCGAACCCCGCCTCCGGCACTACCCGCAGGTACGAGCGCTGCCCGATCGAAGACCCGTTGTGCCCGAAGCCCGCGACGCCGTCCCAGTCGTAGGTCGACAGGCCGAGGCCCCAGCCGTCGGAACCGAGCGTCCATTTGTCGGGTACCTCGACCTCGCGCCGCCGCATCGCGGTCACCGTCTCCTCGGCGAGCACGCGCGTGCCGTCGGCGGCGGTGCCGTCCAGCAGCATCCGCGCGAAGCGCACCACGTCGCCGGCCGTGGCCAGAACGCGGCCGTACGGTCCGGCGGAGCGCGGCAGGAGATCCCAGGCGGCGGTCGGCTCCGGGTCCTTCCCGAGGTGTCCCATCGCGACGCGAAAGCGCAGTGCCTCTTCGGGCAGGGTCATGGTCTCGGTGAGCCCGAGCGGGGTGACGATCCGTGCCCGCAGGGCGTCGTCCCAGCTCAGGCCGGTGAGTACTTCGGCGATCCGGCCGAGCACGTTGTACCCGACGCTGCTGTAGGACGCGGCCGTCCCCGGCGGGCAGTCGAGCGCCACTCCCCTCGCCGCTTCGACGTACTTGGCGAGGCAGTCGTCGCCGCGGCCGGTGTCTTCGATGAAGTCACAGGTGAGGCCGCCGGTGTGACTGAGCAGCTGCCGGGCGGTGATCGTCTTCGTCGCGTCCGGATCGACCGTCGCGAACTCCGGGAGCACCTCGACGACCGGCGCGTCGAGATCGAGCCGCCCTTCCTCGGCTAGCCCCATCACCAGCGAAGCCGTGTAGACCTTCGCGATCGAGCCGAGCTGGAAGACCGAGCCGGTGGTCGCCTCCACACCGGTCCCCCGATGCAGGATCCCGCTCGCGAATTCGTGGATCTCGCCGTCCTTCAGCACCGCGAGGGTCGCTCCCGGTACGCGGTGTTCGGCCCGCAGGTCGTCGAGGCGGGACTGCCAGTGGTCATGGTCGAGCGTTGTCCGTACACTGTTAGGCATACTGAACACTGTACGGAAAATGAGGGGAATGCGGATGTCGGTGTGGATGCGGCCCCCGAAACGCAAGCGCGAACAGCCGTCGCTGAGCCGGGAGCAGATCGTTTCCGCGGCGATCGAGCTTCTCGACGCCGAAGGCATCGACGCGCTGAGCATGCGAAAACTCGGAACCCGGCTCGACGTGGCCGCCGCGTCGATGTACACGCACGTGGCAGGCAAGGACGAGCTGTCCGAACTGGTCGTCGACGAGGTCTACGGCGAGGTCGCGCTCCCGGAGCCGGGTCCGTGGCGAACGGCGGCGACGAAGTTCGCGCACGACCTGCGTTCGGTGTTCCTCCGCCATCCTTGGATCGGCTCGCTGCTCGGCGAGGCCGGGGTGGCGTATCTGGGGCCGAACGTCCTGAAGCTGTCGGAAGCGGCGCTGGCTCTGTTCGAAGACGCCGGGTTCTCGCTGGACGACGCCGATCTGGCGTGGAACACGATCATGGCGTTCGTCGTCGGGAGAGCCACCAGCGAAGCCGCGTGGCTCACGACGCTCAAACGCAGCGGGCAGAGCGAGCAGGAATGGAAAGACCGTTTGTGGCCCGCGGCCGAGCAAGCGGTGCGGGACCATCCGCGGCTGAAGAAGCTCTACGCAGCACAACGAAATCAGAAACCGGGCGAGACCAACGACGACGACTTCGAGCGCGGCCTCGGCTGCGTCCTCGACGGGCTGGCGACGAGACTTCCCTGAAGCGTGTGAAGGCCCCTTCCCTCGGCTGAGCCGAGGGAAGGGGCCTTCACACGAGAGGTCAGCTCAGCCAGGCGCGGTGTTCGGCGACCCGCGCGACCAGCCGGTCCCGCTGCTCGGCGACGCGCTCCGGAGCGGTACCGCCACGTGCGTCGCGTGAACTCACCGAGCCCTCGACGGTCAGCACTTCACGCACGGCGGGCGTCAGGGCCGGGTTGATCTTCTCGAACTCTTCGTCGGTCAGTTCGTCCAGTCCGACACCGCGGGCTTCGGCGACACGGACGCTCTCCCCCGCCGCTTCATGCGCGACACGGAACGGAACCCCTTGGCGCACAAGCCATTCGGCGATGTCCGTGGCGAGGGTGAACCCCGCGGGCGCCAGTTCGGCGAGCCGGTCGGTATGGAAGGTCAGCGTCTCGAGCATGCCCGCGATCGCCGGGAACAGCAGTTCCAGCTGCTCGACGGAGTCGAAGACCGGCTCCTTGTCCTCCTGCAGGTCACGGTTGTACGCGAGCGGCTGCGCCTTGAGCGTCGCGAGCAGACCGGTCAGATTGCCGATGAGCCGCCCGGCCTTGCCGCGGGTCAGCTCGGCGACGTCCGGGTTCTTCTTCTGCGGCATGATCGAACTGCCGGTCGCCCAGGCGTCGTCGAGGGTGACGTAGCCGAATTCGGCGGTGTTCCAGATGATCACCTCTTCGGCGATCCTGGACAGGTTGACCGCGAGCATCGCGACGTCGAAGGCGAACTCGGCGACGAAGTCCCGCGAGGCGGTGCCGTCGATGGAGTTCTCGACGCTGGTGTCGAAGCCCAGTTCCGCGGCGACGGCCTCGGGGTCGAGCCCCAGCGAGGAACCCGCGAGCGCGCCGGAGCCATAGGGCGACTCGGCGGTGCGAGCGTCCCAGTCACGCAGCCGGGTGACGTCGCGCAGCAGCGACTGGCCGTGCGCGAGCAGGTGGTGCGCCAGCAGGACAGGCTGGGCGTGCTGCAGGTGCGTGCGACCGGGGAGGATCGCGTCCGGATGCCGTTTCGCCTGCGAAACGAGCGCGTCCACCACCCCGAGGGTGCCCGCGACCACTCGGCGGGCGGCGTCGCGCAGCCACATCCGGAACAGCGTCGCGACCTGGTCGTTGCGCGAACGTCCCGCCCGCAGCTTGCCGCCGAGTTCGGTGCCCGCTCGCTCCAGCAGACCGCGTTCGAGCGCGGTGTGGACGTCCTCGTCGGCGACGGTCGGGGTGAACGCGCCCGACTCGACGTCCTGCGCCAGGGTGTCCAGCGCGGCGAGCATGCCGGTCAGCTCGTCATCGGTGAGCAGTCCCGCCTTCCGCAGCACTCGCGCGTGGGCCCGCGACCCGGCGATGTCGTACGGCGCCAGCCGCCAGTCGAAATGGGTCGACGCGCTCAGCGCCGCCATCGCCTCCGCCGGCCCGCTGGCGAACCGGCCGCCCCACAGCTGCACCGGCTGCTCATTCCCGCTCACGACACTCCTCGAATTCTATGGTTACTTCAGGCGACTGACCGGTCGAAGGTAGCGCCTGTGCCGAAGTCGTACAGCGCGCGCTCGTCGCGCGCCGAGTTCACGACCGCGTTCCCGCGGTGCAGGACCAGGCGGACTTCGCCGGACACCCGCCCGGAACTGACTTTTTGCAGTTCCTCGTGCGCGGTGACCAGCGCGAACGCGCCGGGCCCCTCGTAGATTTCGCGTCCTCTGAGCCCGAAGGCGCCGACACGTCGGTTCAGCTGCTGGAAGGCCTCCAGCAGCGTCACGGTCTCCCCGTCGATGGCCACCGGCACACCTTCGTCGAAGGTGATGACCAGCTTCTCCGGGTCATCCGGGAAGGCGAACCCGTCAGGCGTCACCTTCGGTCTCCTCACCGCCGTCCACTGTGGACGACCGTCGGGCCAGCGCCATGAACCGCTCGGCCAGGTCTTTGCCGGACAACGGCTCCCTCGCGATCACCGCGACCGTGTCGTCGCCCGCGATGGAACCGACGACCTCCTCCAGCGCCGCCCTGTCGATGGCGCTGGCCAGGAACTGCGCCGCGCCCGGCGGGGTGCGCAGCACCGTCAGGTTCCCGGACGAGTCCGCCGAAACGAGCAGTTCGGCGAGCAACCGCGAAAGCCTCGACGTGCCACCCTGCACTCCGCGTACCGGGCTGCCGTCCTCCGGTATGACATACACCGGCGCGCCGGAATCGGCACCTCGGAGCTTCACCGCGCCCAACTCGTCGAGGTCCCGCGACAGCGTCGCCTGCGTGACGTCGATGCCTTCCGCCGCCAGGAGCTTCGCGAGCTCCGTCTGGCTGCGGATGGCCATCGTGGACACGAGTTCGGTGATCCGGGCCTGCCGGGTGACCCTGCTGCCGGTCATCGTCGCTTCTCGTCCATCAGCCATACGAGCAGCGCCTTCTGCGCGTGCAGCCGGTTCTCGGCCTCGTCCCAGACCGCGCTCGCCGGTCCGTCGATGACCTCGTCGGTGATCTCCCAGCCGCGGTGCGCGGGCAGGCAGTGCAGCACGATCGCCTCGTCCGCGGCGCGGCGCATCAGCGCGGCGTTGACCTGCAGTTCGCGGAACGGGCCGACGCGGTCGAGGCCGTCGTTCTCCTGGCCCATCGAGGTCCAGGTGTCGGTGACGACGACGTCCGCGCCTTCGACGGCGGCGTACGGATCGGTGAAGACCGTGGTGCTGCCGCCGGTTTCACTCGATCGGTGCTTGGCGTCGAGCATGACCTGCTGATCGGGCTGGAAGCCTTCCGGCGAGACGACTCGGACGTGCATTCCGGCCGTGGTCCCGCCCAGCAGCAGCGAATGCGCCATGTTGTTGGCGCCGTCGCCGAGGTAGACCAGGGTGAGCCCGGCGAGCTTGCCCTTGCGCTCGCGGATGGTCATCAGGTCGGTGAGCACCTGGCAAGGGTGGAACTCGTCGGTGAGCGCGTTGATCACCGGGATGCTCGCCGCCGACGCCATCGCGTCGATGCGCTTCTGGGCGAAGGTCCGCCAGACGATCGCGTCCAGGTACCGCGAAAGCACCCGCGAAGTGTCTTCGATGGTCTCTTCGCGGCCGAGCTGCATGGAGCGTCCGTCGACGATGACCGGGTTCCCGCCGAGCTGGGCGATGCCCACCTCGAAGGAGAACCTGGTCCGGGTGGAGTTCTTCTCGAAGATCGCCGCGACGGACTTGCCCTCCAGCGCGCGCGAGCTCAGCGGCTCTGCTTTCAGCTGGTCGGCGAGGTCCAGGATCTCGGCCTGTTCGGTGGGGCTGAGATCGTCGTCACGGAGGAAGTTGCGGAGCATGCGTTTGGTCTCTGTCCTAGGTGGTGGTGGAATCGAGTGCCCCGGGAAGGGCTTCGAGGAATCCCGCGGCCTCGTCGGCGCTCAGGATCAGCGGCGGTGCCAGCCGGATGGTGTCCGGGGCGATCGGGTTGACCAGGTACCCCGCGTCCTGCGCGGCCTTGGCGACCGTGGCCGAGACCGGTTCGCGCAACGCGATGCCGAGCAGCAGCCCGGCACCGCGGACCCCCGCCACCAGCGGATGGCCGAGCTCCTCGACGCGGGAGACGATGTCCTTGCCCAGAGCGGAAACGTGGTCGTTCAGGTTCTCCTTGGCGATGGTCTTGAGCACGGCGAGCCCGGCGGCGCAGCAGATCGGGTTGCCGCCGAAGGTGGTGCCGTGCTGGCCCGGCTTCATCAGCTCCCCCGCTTCGCCGACGCCGATCACCGCGCCGATCGGCAGACCGCCGCCGAGCCCCTTCGCCAGTGTGATGACGTCCGGGACGATGCCGGTGTGCTGGAAGGCGAACCACGCGCCGGTGCGGCCGATGCCGGTCTGCACCTCGTCGAGGACCAGCAAGGTCCCGGTCGCCTTGGTGATCTCCCGCGCGGCCTGGAGATAGCCGTCCGGCGCCGGGACGACACCCGCCTCCCCGAGGATCGGCTCGAGGAACACCGCCGCGGTTTCGGTGTCCACCGCGGCGCGAAGCGCGTCGACGTCACCATAGGGAACGTGGGTGACGCCCGGGACCAGCGGCGCGAACGCGTCCCGTTTCGACGGCTGACCGGTCAGCGACAAGGCGCCCATGGTGCGGCCGTGGAAGGCCCCCTCACAGGCGACGATCTTGGTCCGCCCGGTGAGCCTGCTGATCTTCAGCGCGGCCTCGTTGGCCTCCGCGCCGGAGTTGACGAACAGGACCTTCGCGTTACCGGACAGGCCTGCGACGTCCAGGAGGGTCTCGGCCAATTCGACGGCGACCGGGTTCACGTACAGGTTCGAGGTGTGCCCGAGTTTCGCGACCTGTTCGGTGACCGCGGCGACCACGGCGGGATGGGCGTGCCCCAGCGCGTTGACCGCGATCCCGCCCAGCAGGTCGACATACGGCTTGCCGTCGGCGTCCCAGACCTTCGCACCCTCACCGCGGACCAGGGTCAGCGCCGGGGTGCCGTAGTTGTCCATGAGGGACGACGTCCAGTGCTCCTGGCCGTCTACATTGGACTTGAGGGACGTCACGGAAGCTCCGTTTCGGGGAAGACCATGGTACCGATGCCACGGGAGGTGAAGACCTCCAGCAGTACCGAGTGGGCGATGCGGCCGTCGATCACGTGCGCGCGGCGGACGCCGCCGCGGATGGCGCGCACGCAGGCCTCCATCTTCGGGATCATGCCGCTGGCGAGGCCGGGAAGCAGGGTTTCGAGGCGATCCACACGGATCCGGTCGACCAGCGAACCGCGGTCCGGCCAGTTGGCGTAGAGGCCTTCGACGTCGGTGAGCACAACGAGCTTTTCCGCGCCGAGCGCGGCCGCCAGCGCACCGGCGGCGGTGTCGGCGTTGATGTTGTGCACGACGCCGTCGACATCCGGGGCCACGGTGGACACCACCGGGATCCGGCCGGCGTTGACGATGTCGAGCACCGCGTCCGGGTTGACCTCGGAAACCTCGCCGACGAGCCCGATGTCGACCGGCACACCGTCCACAGTGGCCTGTTTGCGCTCGGCGGTGAACAGCCGCGCGTCCTCGCCGGAGATCCCGACCGCGTACGGGCCGTGCGCGTTGATCAGGCCGACCAGTTCGCGGCTGACCTGGCCGGTCAGCACCATGCGGACGATGTCCATCGTCTCGGGCGTGGTGACCCGGAGGCCGCCCTTGAACTCGCCTTCGACGCCGAGCCGATTGAGCATCGCGGTGATCTGCGGGCCGCCGCCGTGCACCACCACGGGGCGCAGCCCGGCCATGCGCAGGAAGACCATGTCCTCGGCGAAGGCCTGTTTGAGGCTCTCGTCGATCATGGCGTTGCCGCCGTACTTGATCACGACGGTCGCGCCGTGGAAACGCTGCAGCCATGGCAGGGCTTCGATCAGGATCGCGGCCTTCTCGGCGGCCGTCGCGAGCCGCTCGTCCGCGGGGACGGTGGATTCGGAAGGGCTCATGACGAGTACGCGCTGTTCTCTTCGACGTACGCGTGCGAGAGGTCGGTCGTGTAGATCGTCGCTCCGCCCTCGCCGAGGCCGAGGTCGACGACGATCTTGATGTCACGCCCCGAGAGATCCGCCTCGGAGCGGTCCGCCGCGGGAGTGCCGTCGGCGAACAGGGTGACGCCGTTGATCGCGATGGCGACCTTCTCCGGGTCGATCTTCGCGGGCACCCGGCCCAGCGCCATGGCGATGCGGCCCCAGTTCGGGTCCGAACCGAACAGCGCGGTCTTGACCAGGTTGTCCTCGGCGATCGTCCGGCCGACGGCGATGGCGTCGGCCTCGCTCGCCGCGCCGGCGACCGTGACGTCGACGTACTTGGTCGCGCCTTCGGAGTCCGCGCGCAGTTGCAGCACGAGGTCGAGGCTGACCGTGGTGAGCAGTTCGGTCAGTTCGGCCTCGGTCGGTTCGACGCCGCTGGCGCCGGACGCGAGGACGAGGACCGTGTCGTTGGTGGAAGTCCCGCCGTCGACGTCGAGCCTGTCGAAGGTCACGCCGGTGGCGGCGCGCAAAGCCCTGTCCAGGACTTCGGGTGTGACGACCGCGTCGGTGGTGAGGACGGAGAGCATCGTCGCGAGATTCGGGGCGAGCATGCCCGCGCCCTTGGCGAAGCCGCCGACACTCCAGCCGCTTTCGTGTTCCGCGGCCGCCTGCTTCGGCTTGCTGTCGGTGGTCATGACCGCGGTGGCGGCATCGAGACCGGCTTCGGCGCCGGTGGCGAGCCGCCCGAAGGCGGTGTCCACGCCGGAAAGCAGCGCGTCCATCGGCAGCCGCTCACCGATCAGGCCGGTCGAGCAGACCGCGACCTCGATCGCCCCGGCTTCGAACAGTCCGGCGACCTTCTCGGCGGTCTGGTGGGTGTCCTGGAAACCGCCGGGGCCGGTGGCGGCGTTCGCGCCGCCCGAGTTGAGGACGACGGCCTTGAGCCGCTGCTGCTTGAGCACCTCTTGCGACCACAGGACGGGCGCGGCCTTGATCACGTTGCGCGTGAAAACGCCGGCCGCGACCTGCAGCGGCCCGTCGTTGACGACGAGCGCGAGGTCGAGCTTGCCCTCGGCCTTGATCCCGGCGGCGACGCCCGCGGCTCGGAATCCCTTCGGCTGGGTGACGGTCACGGAGCGACTCCTACGGTCGGTAGTCCGGTGGTTTCCGGGAGGCCCAGTGCGATGTTCATCGACTGGACGGCACCTCCGGCGGTGCCCTTGGTCAGGTTGTCGATGGCCGCGACCACGATCAGGCGCCGGGTGTCGGCGTCGACGGTGACCTGCAGCTGGACGTTGTTCGAGCCGACGACCGATGCCGAAGACGGCCACTGGCCCGCGGGCAGCAGTTGCACGAACGGCTCGGTGGCGTACGCCTTTTCATAGACCTCGCGGGCGCCGTCGGCGTCCAAGTCGGTCTTCAGCGGGGCGCTGGCGGTGGTGAGGATCCCGCGCGGCATCGGGGCCAGCACGGGGGTGAAGGAGACCTTGACCCGCTCGCCCGAGACCGCCGAGAGGTTCTGCGCGAATTCGGGGGTGTGCCGATGGGCGCCGCCGACGCCGTACGCGGTGGCCGAACCCATCACCTCCGAACCGAGGAGGTTCGGCTTGAGGCTCTTGCCCGCGCCGGAGGTCCCGGTGACGGCGACGACGTTGACCTCCGGCTCGACCAAACCCGCGGCGAGCGCCGGGGCGAGGGCGATCGAGCCGCCGGTCGGGAAGCAGCCGGGGACCGCGATGCGCTTGGTCCCGGCGAGGCGCTCTCGGGCGCCGGGGAGCTCGGGGAGCCCGTACGGCCATTGCCCGGCGTGGTCCCCGCCGTACCAGCGCTGCCAGTCGGCCGCGTCGGACAGTCGGTGGTCCGCGCCGAGGTCGATCACCAGAACGTCCGGGCCGAGCCGCGCGGCGATGGCGCCGGAGTGGCCGTGCGGGAGGGCGAGAAAGACGACGTCGTGCCCGGCCAGGGTTTCCGGCGTCGTCTCCAGCAGGACACGGTCCGCCAGCGGCGCGAGGTGCGGCTGGTGCTGGATCAGCGGCGTGCCCGCGGAACTGGCCGCGGTCAGCGCGCCGATCTGGATTTCGGGATGGGTCAGCAGCAGGCGCAGGAGTTCGCCGCCCGCGTACCCGCTGGCTCCGGCCACCGCGATCTTCACCGTCATACGCATGATTATGCACTCCCATGCAAGTTCAATCAAACAAAGTCGTGTGGCTCACCCGATACGGGCTCGTCCACGGGCATCCTTGACCGCATGACCGACACGCCCGCCCGGCTGCTCAGCCTGCTGTCACTCCTGCAAACCCCGCGTGAGTGGCCCGGCAGCGAGCTCGCGGATCGCCTGGAGGTCAGCCCGCGGACCATCCGGCGCGACATCGACCGGCTGCGTGAGCTCGGTTACCCCGTCGAGGCGAGTCGAGGCTCGGAGGGCGGCTACCGGCTGGGCGCCGGCACGGCGATGCCGCCGCTGCTGCTCGACGACGAGGAGGCCGTCGCGATCGCGGTCGGTCTCCGCGGCGCCGCCGGACAGGCGATCTCGGGTATCGAGGAGTCTTCGGTGCGGGCGCTCGCGAAACTCGAGCAGGTGCTGCCCTCGCGGCTCCGTTATCGCGTCGGCGCGCTGGGCGCCGCGACCGTGCCGCTGCCCGGCACCGGCCCGGCGGTGGACCCGGAGCACCTCACCGTCTTCGCCGGCGCGATCGCCAACACCGAGCGGACCCGGTTCACCTACCGCACCGGGGACGGGACCGAATCCCGGCGGCACGTCGAACCGCACCGGCTCGTCTCGGCAGGACGCCGCTGGTACCTGCTCGGCTACGACCTCGACCGGGACGACTGGCGGATCTTCCGCGCGGATCGCGTCTCGGAACCGCGGGCGACCGGCGGCCGGGCGACCCCGAGGCAGCCACCCGCGGAAGACGTGGCGGCCTACGTCACCGACAGGATGTACAGCCTCCTTCCCACCTACAGCGCACGCGTGACGTTGCACGCGCCGGTCAGCCAGGTCGCCTCCGCGATCGGCGAGGGTTTCGGCGACCTGGAACCGATCGACGACGAGACCTGCGTTTTCCACGCGGGCACGGACACCCTTGACTGGCTCGCGTTCCGGATCCTCGGGCTCGGCTGCGAATTCACCGTGCACGAGCCGCCGGAACTGATCGGCCACCTCCAGGAGATGGCGGCGCGCGCGAATCGCGGCACGGCGTCCACAGTGGACTGACGGCGGCCGCGAGGGCCTGCTGACCCTCGCGGCCGCCGGGATTCAGACGAGTTCACCCACCTCTCGCTGGCTCGGCGGGATCGGGAGGTACGCGCCGCGGCGCTCCGGGTCGCAACCGACCCTCGGCAGCCTGGCCCGGATCCCGCCCGGTGTCCGTTCGAACCGTCGCGCGATCTCCTCGACGCTTTCCCCGGCCAGCCAACGGCTTTCCAGTTCCGCGTCGAGCTCGTCGGACCACGGTGAGCCCTGATGCGCGGGGCGATCCGCCGATCTTCGGCGGCCGTTCCTGCCGTTGCCCCGCCCGGCGAACGCCAGCAGCGTGTCGGAAAGGACGGTCGCCAAGGCCGGTATGGCTTCGGCGTCCATGTCGAGCCTGCCTTCGGCGACAGGCTCCTCCTGCGGTCCGGCTCCGCCGACCATTACGGTCACCCAGCGGTCTTCCCCGGCCGCGCCGCCACCCTCACGGGCGGCGACCTCGATGCGATAAACGGTGTCCTGCACGCGGATCTCGGTCCGGTGCTCTTCGACGATGGTCATGCCGGGGACGCTAACGGGCGGCCCCGACAATTCCGCGGCGCGGCGAGGGGAATTCGGCCGGGGGCGGTGGATGACCGGTACTTTCATCGCTTTTGGGTACGAGAGGGTGCCGGTCATGGCGCGTTTCGGGCGCAAGTAGGTGGCGAATTGCGGGCGGGCGCTCGGTGAGGGCACGAGCGACCCGTGCCGATCTGGGCTGAAGGCGTCCTTCGCCGCGTCTGATGCGGCGAAGGACGCCTTCAGCCCACTTGGCATGCTGACTTGCCTTAGCCCTCACTACCGCGGGACCGGGCCAAAGGATGTTGCGAAAGCCACTTTCGCAACCTTCAACGTTGCGAAAGTGGCTTTCGCAACGCCCGGCAGGCCCACCCGGACCAAAGGAAAGCCCCGGTCCGGAAAACCGGACCGGGGCGGAACTTCCCGAGAAAGGTTCAGAAAGGCAGCGCCTGAGCCAGCGCCTCCTTCTTCACTTCCGCCACCGAAGACGGCACCTCGGACTTGGGTGCCGCGGAAGCACCGGCGGGCACCGGCTGCGGGACCGGCGTGCACTGCACGTCCGAACCGTTGCCCGGCTTGCGCACGGGCAGCTTCCCGGTCAGCAGGTAGTCCGCGATCTTGTCGTCCACACAGGACACACCGGACAGCGAACCCGAGTGCGTCGTGCCGCCCGGAGCGCTGATCAGGCTCGAGTTCGGGTAGCGCTTGCGGACCTCGAGGCTGCCGGGATACGGCGTCGCGGCGTCCTTCTCCTCATTGACCAGGAGGATGCCCGGGACCTTGCTTCCGTCGATTTCCACCGGCTTGCCCGGCTTCGCGGGCCAGTCGAGGCACGGCGCGTTGAACCAGGCGTTGCCCCAGGTTTCGAACGGCGCCCGGAAGTGCGTGACCCAGTTGTCGAACTTCCAGCGGGTCCAGCTCTGCGGCCACGCCACGTCGGTGCACTGCACGGCCGCGTACACCGCGTAGCCGTTGTCCTGGCCCGGCGGGTTGGAGTCGTCGTACAGGCCCTTCAAGGTCTGCCAGTCACCCTTGTGCACCCAGCTCGAGAAGGCGTTCGCGATGTCCTCCCAGCCGAAGACGTAGTAGCCGGCCTGCAGGAAGATGTCCGTCCACTCGGAACCGCCGATGACGCCGCCCGCGGGCTTGTCGTACAGCTTCTTCTGCTCGGCGTACCACAGCTTCTCGACCGCGGACGCGGTCTTGCCGAGGTGGTAGACGTCGTCGTACTTCGCGAGCCAGCCGAAGTAGGTCTTGATGTTCTTGTCGAAGGCGATGTCCTGGTTCAGGTTCGCCTTGTACCAGACGTCGCGGGGGTCGACGGTGCCGTCGAACACCATCCGCCGCACGTTCTGCGGGAACAGCGTGCTGTAGACCTGCCCGAGGTAGGTGCCGTAGGAGAAGCCGTAGTAGTTGATCTGCTTCTCGCCCAGCGCCTTGCGCAGGCTGTCGACGTCCTTCGCGACGTCGATGGTCTTGATGTGGTCGAGGATCGCGCCGTTCTTGGCGCACGCCTTCGCGTAGCCCTTCGCCTTCTCGCGCCACGCCGTCTCGATGGCGCGCGTGGTCGGCACGTACTGCGGGCGGTTGTAGGAGGCGTAGTTCCCGTCGCAGGTCAGCGACGGCTTGCTCTCGCCGACGCCGCGCGGGTCGAAGCCGATCCAGTCGTACTCCTCACCCGCCTTCTTGGGGACGGCCCGGCCGAGGGTCGACAGGCCGAGGCCCGATCCGCCCGGTCCGCCCGGGTTGACCACCATGACGCCCTGCGACTGGGCGGACTTGTGCTTCACACGCGAGACGGCGATCGAGATCTTCTCCCCGCCGGGCTTCGCGTAATCCAGCGGGACCTCGAGGAAGCCGCATTCCGCGCCGGCCTTGACCAGGCTCGGGCGCGTACACGCTCCCCAGGAGATGGGCTTCGGATCGAAGTCCGACGCCGAGGCGGCCGTGGCTGAGGGAGCGAGCGCCATGGTGCCGACGCCGATCCCCGCGACCGCCAGGGCGGCAACGAATTTCTTCACTGTGTTCCTTTTCGTCCGCGTTCGACCCGGTCGGGCCGAAGCTACCGAGAACCGGCTTCAATCTCGCTGACCGACACGTTGACCGCCATCCCTCTTTAGTCGGTATCCGCGCCTCGATCCGGGCATATCCGTCTTGTCGGTCCCCTGTCGTACGCTCGCGGCGGAGACTGGGGAAGGAGAACGCGTGGATGAGGTGAAAGGCCTGGTTTCGGCGGTTCGCAACGGTTTGGCCGGACTGGCCGATCCGGGGAGGGCTCCGTCGATGCGGGCGTACATGAAGTCGGAGATGCCGTTCCTCGGTGTGGCTTCCCCGCCTCGGACGGCCTTGCTGAAACGAATTTACGCCGAACATCCCTTACCCGATCGAGTGAGCTTCACGACGGCCGCGCTCACCCTGTGGCGCGAAGCGGAATTCCGGGAAGAGCGTTATGCGGCGATCGCCCTTTCCGGCCACCGCGCCTATGCCCGCTGGCAGGACAGCGATCTGCTCGGCCTGTACGAGGAGATGATCGTGACGGGCGCTTGGTGGGACTACGTGGACGAGGTCGCCATCCGCCGGGTCGGGCCGATCCTGCGGGCGGAGCCGGAGACGGTGACCACGCTGATGCTGACCTGGGCCTACGACGAGGACCGGTGGCGCCGCCGCACCTCGGTCATCTGCCAGATCGGTGCCAAGGGCGGAACGGACACCGATCTGCTCACCCGCGCGGTCGAAGCCAACCTCGACGACAAGGACTTCTTCCTGCGCAAGGGAATCGGCTGGGCCCTGCGCGAGTACGCGAAGACCGAGCCGGACTGGGTGCGCGCCTTCGTCGCCGCGCATCCGGCACTGTCCACTCTGTCCAGGAAGGAGGCGCTCAAGCACCTGGGCGGTTGAGCACCGGCCGCGGGACTAGGGCGACGAGCTCCTCGATCACGCCGCCGAGTTCGGGCACCAGCTCTCGAAGGTCTTTCAAGTCACGGAGCAGGATGAGTCGCGTCTCCTGGGGCGGAGCCTTTTCGAGCAGCGCCATGAGCTCACGTGTCGCTTCGGCGTGACGTCCGAGGGCGAGGAGATAGAAGAGCGGCTGCACCTCGTTCTCCCATTCGAAGTCGCCGTCCGTGTTTCGCGCGACCGCTTCGTCGAGGCCGGCGGTGAGGGCCTGGTGGGCTTCGCCCGTTCGTCCGGTCTTCAGCCAGGCGAGGGAGAGGAGGTCACGAGCCCAAACGGAGTCCGGCGCGAGCGGACGCAGGATCTCCATCGCCTCGTCCGTCTCCCCCGCGAACAGCAGAGCCTCCCCGAGGTTCTCGCGGTGATCGGCGTCCTCGGGATCCGCGGCGACCAGTTCGCGCAGGTCCCGGATCGCTTCGCCGTACTCGCCCGCCTGACGGCGGATCTCCGCGCGCAGGGCGCGGCCACTCTCGCCGTGCCCGGCGGCCAGCGCACTGTCTACATCGGACAAGGCACCCGCGAAGTCCTCGAAGAGGAGACGATGGCGGGCACGCCGGTAGAAGGCGTATCCCCCGTCCTGTCCCAGCCGGACCCCCTCGTCCAACGCGGCGCGGGCTTCCTCGTGCCGGTCGAGGTCTCTGAGGATGTCGCCCCGGGTGCTGTGGAAGAAGGCCATCTCCGGGTTCGCCGCGACCGCGGCGTCGATGTCGGCGAGGGCGGCCCGATGATCGCGGGACCGCTGGTGTGCCAACGCGCGCCAGGTGTGCGCCCACTCGTTGCCGGGATCGAGTTCGATCGCGCGGTCCAAGGATCCCACCGCTTCGCCGTACTTCTTCAGCTGGCTGAGCATGATCCCCCGCTGCAGATGGTTCTCGGCGTCTTCGGGGGCCAGTTCGACCGCCTTTTCGAAGTCGGCGAGCGCCGTCACGCGATCTTTCAGATCGTCGTGCGCCAGACCGCGCATGTAGTAGGCCCACTCGTAGTCCGGGTCGATCCGGAGCGCGGCGGTGAAACCGTCGACCGCGAGCCTGCTTCGCTCGTTGCGGCGGTGGAACGCCGCCCGGATCGCGTGGGCGCTGGCGCTTTCCGGATCCGCCGCGACGATCGCGTCGAACGTCGCCGAGGCGGCCTCCACGTCTCCGGTCTGCTCAAGGAACGACGCGAGCTCGGTCAGGTAGTACACCTCCTTGGGACGGAGGGCGACGGCCGCGCGGTGACCGGCGAGTGCTTCGTCCTTGTCCCCCAGCTCCGCGAACAGCGTCGCCCGGTAGTGGACGGCCCAGGCATAGTCGGGATCGAGCCGGATCGCGATGTCGATCTCGTCGATCGCTTTCCGGACGTCGCCGCGTTTGAAGTGCACCTCGCTGCGGATGGTGTACGCCCACCGGTGCTCCGGCTGGAGGCGGACGGCCTCGTCGAGGTCGGCCATCGCACCCTCGAGGTCGCCCAGCCGGGCACGGGCCGACCCTCGCCCGCGCCACGAGTAGGCGTAGGTGGGATCGAGTTCGATCGCCCGGTTCAGATCCGACAACGCCCGCTCCCACTCGCCTTCGTCGCGGAACAGGTTGCCCCGGTCACTCCAGACGTAGGGGTCGGCGGGGTTCAGGTCGAGAGCCCGGTCGAAATCCCGTTTCGCCGCCTCGACGTCGTCCTGGCCTTCGTAGGCCCACGCGCGACGGCGGAGCACCGTGGAAAGGCGAGCCGCGTCGAGCTCGGCCGCACCGGCGAGCAGGTCGAGCACCTGGATCTCCCGCGGGCCGTCTCCGTCGCCGACCGCGGCGGCCAGGCGCTGCCCCCAGCCCAGTACCGCGGGCGCGTCCGCGTCGACCCCCGCCTGCTCCATCATGCGCGCCCAGGCACGGGCGGCAGCGGTCCCGGTGGTGATCATCTCGGCGGCGCCGAGCAGCGCGTCCGGCAGCGCTTCGGCCGGGCTCCCGCACAACCGGTGGTAGGTGTGCTCGAGTTTCCTTCGCTGCCAGCGCTCGTCGTTCCAGGCATCGCGGTGGCTGCTGAGACCGAGTTCGGCGCACCGGCCTTCGTAGTACTCGCTCAGCTTGCGGTGCTGCTCGGCGAACGCGGCGGGCGAACTACCGCGCTCCAACCGCACCATGGGACCGCGGACCACCGGGTGATAGCGCACCGGGAGTTCGCGGCGACCGACGAACGGTAGCTCCCGCAACCAGCGGAAGGTCTCCCCCGCGGTCTCCTTCCCTGTCAGCACGCCGATGACGTCCTCGTCCAGGACGCGGGGCAGCGACGCCGTGGCGGCCATCTTCTGCTTGGTCTTGTCGGGAACCCAGTGGAGGAAACGCTTGACCGCGTCATCGCTGGGATCGCCGACGGCGTCCGCCTCCGTGGGGTTTCCCTGTGCCAGCATGGCGACCAGGACGGGCAGCCCGTCGGTCAGCCGCAGCACGGTCTCGACCACCTGCTCGTCGGTGATCCCGTGCTCGGCGAGCAGGTGACGTGCCTCCGGCTCGGTGAAGGGCCGGAGTTCGATCTCGCGAACCAGTGGCGCGTGCCGGTTCCATTTCGCCTCGTCCAGCGGGAACTGGCCCGCCACGGTGAGCACGAGGTTCTGCGGGAGATCGCCGTACAGTCCGCCGAACAGGTCGAGCAGCCAGGTCTCCAGTACCGGCGCGGTCCGTTCGAAAGTGTCGAAGAACAGCGCGATCTGCCGGGTCTCCGGAATGCGCCAGAGATCCTCGACGAACGGTTTGGTCAGCTCCTCCGCCGGTTCCAGGAGCAGCTGGACATCGGCCTTCCGCTTGAACTTCGCCGCGAGGTAGACCTGCAACTGTTCCAGCTGTTTCGCCGTCGCGTCCGCGTCGATCGCGTCGGCGGCGATGCTTCCGCCGGGCAGGGTCTTCGCCACGCCGAGGCCTGCCTTGACCACGGCCTTCGTCACGAGCTCGCGGCCCGCCGCCGGCGCCTGCGGATCGTTGTGGAGCCGTTCTCTCGCCTTGAGGTACGACTCGTACCGCTTCTCGAACCGGCGCATCTCGTGCCCGCCGCGAGCGAGGTCCTTCGCCAGTTTGAGCAGTGTCGCGGGCAGATCCTGCTGCCGGTCGTCCGCGAACCCGACGGCGGCGCGGGCTTCCTCGGCGATCCCGCGAAGCTGTTCGAGGAGGAACGACTTGCCGACCCCGGCGAGACCGTGCACCGAGTACAGGTACCGGCGGCGCCGGTCGCTACCGGGCAGCCCCAGATTCCCCCGGAAGTCCTCGCGTTCCCCGACCCTGCCGACGAAACCGTCGCTCAGCCGGGCACGGGCGATGTCTTGGATACTGGACCGACCGTCTGGACGTGACACAAGTCCTCACTTTGCCACATCTGAAGCGCGTGAAGGCCCCCTTCCCTGGGCTCAGCCGAGGGAAGGGGGCCTTCACGGGACTTTCGGATCAGGTCCGCAGGCCGGCGCCGAAGCGTTCACCGGCGACCGCGACGGCGGCGTCGCGGGCTTTGGTGGCCTCGTCGACGGTCAGCGTGCGGTCCGCGGCGCGGAACCGCAGCTTGTACGCCACCGAACGCTTGCCCTCGCCCAGCTGCTCGCCCTGGTACGAGTCGAACAGCGTGATGTCCTCGAGCAGTTCGCCCGCGCCTTCGCGCAGCGCCTCGGCGAGGTCGGCCGACGGCACACCCGTCTCCGCGACGAGCGCGACGTCGAGCAGCACCGGCGGGTACGCCGAGATCCGCGGCGCCGGACGGCTGTCCGGAATCGGGATCGCGTCCAGGTCGAGTTCCATCGCGACGGTGCGCGGCGGCAAGCCGAGCGCCTCGACGACCTTCGGGTGCAGCTCACCGGCGTAGCCGACGGGCCACTGCCCCACCCGCAGCTGCGCGCAACGGCCGGGGTGCCACGGCGGCTGGTCCGCCGCGGCCGTGGTCAGCTCGACGCCGGCGGCCTGCGCCACCAGCCGCGCGGCCTGCACCGCGTCGGCCCAGTTCGCCTGCTCGCCCTCGCCCCACCAGCCCGCGCGGCCACGCTGGCCCGCGAGCACGACGGCGACGTGCAGCGGCTGCGGCGGGACCGCCGCCTCCAGCACCGCGAGCTCCTCGTCGGTCGGCCGCCGGTCCACCCCGAGCGAAGGCATCGGGATCGGGTTCGGCCCGGGCAGCACGACCTGTCCGATGTGGAACAGCGAGACATCCTTGAAGCCACGGGAAATGTTGCGCTGGAGGATCTCCAGCAACCCCGGCAGCAGGCTGCTCGCCATCCGGTCCTTGTCCGCCTCCAGCGGGTTGCGGACCTTCACCGTGCTGCGGCGGACGTCGTCTTCGGGCAGCCCGAACGCGTCCCAGACCGAGTCCGAGATGAACGGGAAGGGCAGCACCTCGACGTAGCCGTTCTCCGCCAGCGCGCGAGCGACCGAGCGGCGACGGCGCTGTGTGTCGGTGAGGCCCCGGCCGGCCGGGGCCTCGGGCAGCACCGACGGGATGCTGTCGTAGCCCTCGAGCCGAAGGACTTCCTCGACCAGGTCGGCGGGCTGCACCAGGTCACCGCGCCAGCTCGGCGGGACCGCGGTCACCAGCGCGGTGCCGTCCTCGGACGTGCCCACGTTGACCTTGCACCCGATCTGCGAGAGCCGTTTGACCGTGACACCGCGCTGGTAGCGCACTCCGGCCACCTGGTCGGGCAGGCTGATCGGCATGGTCACCGGCGGGTTCGGCTCGACGCCGCCCTCGTCGGTGCGGCCGGGCAGGATCGAGCCTTCGCCGTACTGACGGAGCAGACGCGCCGCGAGTTCGACGGCCACCGCGCACAGCTGCGGGTCGGTGTAGCGCTCGAACCGCTTGGCGGCCTCGGAGAACAGCTTGTGACGGCGGGCCGTCCGGCTGATCGACGACGGATCCCAGTGCGCCGCCTCGAGCAGCACGTCGGTGCTCTCCGGCGTGATCTCCGTCGACGCGCCACCCATCGTGCCCGCCAGCGAGATGACCCCGCTGTCGTCGGCGATCACCACGTCGTCCGGGTCGAGCGTGCGCTCAACATCGTCCAAAGTGGTCAGTTTCTCGCCCGGCTTCGCCTTGCGCACCACCAGATCGCCCTTGACCGAACCGGTCGCGAACGCATGCAGCGGATGCCCGAGTTCGAGCATCACGTAGTTGGTCACGTCGACCGCGAGGGAGATCGAGCGGATACCCGACAGCATCAGGCGACGGCGAATCCACCACGGCGTCGGCGCGGTCGCGTCGAGGTTCTTGACCCGGCGCAGCACGAACCGCTTGCAGCCCTCGGTGTCTTCGAGGTGCACCGGCCAGACGTCGCTCTCGGCCTCGGGGACTTCGAGGGACGCCGGGTCGCCGAACGGGACGTCGAGCGCGTTGGACAGCTCGCGGGCCAAGCCGCGGACCGACAGGGTGTACCCGCGATCCGGGGTCGGCGTCACCTCGAGGACGGTGTCTTCGAGGCCGAGCAGCTTGTTCGCGTCCTCGCCGGGGCTGGCCGTGCTCGGCGGCAGCACCAGGATTCCGGAGTGGTCGTCACCGATGCCGAGTTCGCTCGCCGAGCAGATCATGCCGTCGCTGAGCCTGCCGTAGGTCTTGCGCGAACCGATCTCGAAACCACCGGGCAGCACCGTCCCGGGCAGCGCGACGACGACCAGGTCGCCCTCGGCGAAGTTCGTGGCGCCGCAGATGATCCCGCGTGTCCTGATCCCGGTGGGACCGTCGTCCTCGAAGGGACCTTCGTCGTCATCGTCATCGGCGTCGACGTTCTCGTCAGGCTTCGCGTCGCTCTCGGGCTCACCGACGTCGACGCGGCAGAAGCGCACCGGCTTCTTGAACTCGGTGAGCTCCTCGATCTCGGCGACACGGCCGACCACGAGCGGGCCGGTGACCGGTTCGAGCTTCCGGACGTCGTCGACCTCGATGCCGATGCGCACGAAGGCGTCGGCCAGATCCTGGGCCGTGACCTCCTCGTCGACGTCGAGGTGTTCGGTCAGCCAGCTGGCTGGGACCTTCACTCAGGCCTCCGTTCCGAAGGGCAGGGTGAACCTGATGTCGCCCTCCACCATGTCGCGCATGTCCGGGATTCCGTTGCGGAACTGCAGGGTGCGCTCGATACCCATGCCGAAGGCGAAGCCCGAGTAGACCTCGGGGTCGACGCCGCAGGCACGCAGGACGTTGGGGTTGACCATGCCGCAGCCGCCCCATTCGACCCAGCCGGCGCCGCCCTTCTTCTCCTCGAACCAGACGTCGACCTCGGCCGACGGCTCGGTGAACGGGAAGAAGTGCGGGCGAAGGCGAGTCTTCGAGCTCTCGCCGAACATCGCGCGGGCGAAGGCGTCGAGGGTGCCCTTGAGATGCGCCATCGTCAGGCCCTTGTCCACCGCCAGGCCTTCGACCTGCGAGAACACCGGGGTGTGCGTGGCGTCGAGCTCGTCGGTCCGGTAGGTGCGGCCGGGGCAGACGACGTACACGGGCAGGTCACGGTGCAGCAGCGTGCGGGCCTGCACCGGCGAGGTGTGGGTCCGCAGCACCAGGCCGGAGTCCTCCTCGCCCAGGTAGAACGTGTCCTGCAGCTGGCGCGCGGGGTGGTCCTTGCCGAAGTTCAGCGCGTCGAAGTTGAACCACTCGGCCTCGAGTTCCGGACCGTCGGCGACCTCGTAGCCCATCGCGATGAACGCGTCGGCGATCCGATCCGACAGGGTCGCGATCGGATGCCGGGCGCCACGGGGCACGCGGTCCCACGGGAGCGTGACGTCGACGGTCTCCTCGCGGAGCACCTTTTCGTCACGCTCGACCTGGAGCACGGCACGGCGGGCGTCGAAGGCGGCCTGGATGGCTTGGCGCGCTTCGTTGACCCGCTTTCCCGCCTCGGCCTTCTCCTGCTTCGGCAGGGCGCCGATCTCGCGGCGGGCGAGCAGCAGCGGAGACTGGTCCCCGAGGTGGGCGGGTTTGACCGCGGCCAGCGCGTCGAGATCCGCCGCGGCCGCGAAGTCGTTCTCGGCCTGTTTGACGGCGGCCGTCAACGTTTCCGGCGCGAGCGTTCCCGCCTGGGGGTCCTGCTTGTCGTTGGCTTCGGACATAACTCCTCGGCGTCCGCTGGGACTGGTCCGGTGCACGCGAGCGCACACATGGGTTTAGCAGCTGCTGAATTCTATGGGACAGCGAACGGCGGCCCCCGATCACCCTCGGGCTGGACACACCGTCACTCGGAAGTGCGAAAAACGCGCTCTACGCCGTAAACAAGGTGCTGGAACGAACAGTGCGTTCCATGAGAGCTCCCTTGGCGTCGTGGTGCGAACGGCGTGATGCCCGCGACTCTACGTGGTCGCGGCCCGCGAGGCCATCGCATTCGTGTACACGCAGATCGCGGCGGCCGTCGCGAGGTTCAGGCTCTCCGCCCGGCCGTACATCGGGATCTTGACCGCGAGATCGACCGTCTCCAGGACGCCCTGCGGCAGTCCGTGCGCCTCGTTGCCGAAGACCCACGCGGTGGGCTCGTCGAAGGTGACCTGATCGAGCTCGGTGTCGGCGTAGCCGTGCGCGCCGAAGGTGCGGAGTCCGGCGGCGGAGCAGGCCTTCAAGGCCGCGTCGACGTCCCGGATCCGGGTGATGGCGGGGTGGAACAGGCTGCCGGCGGCCGCGCGGACGCATTTGCCGTTGTGCGGGTCGACACTGTCCCCCGCGAGAACGACCGCGTCGGCACCGGCGGCGTCCGCGACCCGGATCACGGTGCCCGCGTTACCGGGGTCCGCGACGTCGACGAGAACGACGACGAGCTTCACGTCCGGCTTCAGGACGGTCTCTTGTGGACGGTCGATGAGTGCGCAGACCGCGACGATGCCTTGCGGCGTCACGGTCTCGGACAACCCGTCGGCCGCGCGATCGGTGATCGGCGAGACGGGGACGCCCGCCTCGCGCGCGACGGCGACCAGGCGCTCGTGCTGCGCGGCGGCGCGTTCGGTCACGAACAGCTCGTACACCGTGCCGCCGTGTTCGAGCGCGGCTTCGACCGCGTTCGCGCCCTCGGCGAGGAACCGGCTGGTCTTGTCGCGCTCGGCCCGGCGGGTGAGCTTGCGCGCAGCAACGACCCGGGGCGTCCGTTCGGTGAACGGAGCGGCCCCGGGTCGGTGGAGAGCGCTGTCGCCGGTCAGGCCGACTTCTTCTCTTCGGTGTTCACGTTCGCCTTGGCCAGCTCGGCCAGCGCGGTGAACGCGGCGGCGTCGTTGACGGCGAGGTCCGCGAGGATCTTGCGGTCGACCTCGACACCCGCGGCCTTGAGGCCCTGGATGAACCGGTTGTAGGTCACGCCGTTGGCGCGGGCCGCCGCGTTGATACGGGTGATCCACAGCTGGCGGAAGTCACCCTTGCGGGCACGACGGTCCCGGTAGGCGTAGTTCAGCGAGTGAAGCGTCTGCTCCTTCGCCTTGCGGTACAGCCGCGAACGCTGGCCGCGGTAGCCGCTGGCGAGCTCGAGAGTCGCGCGACGCTTCTTCTGGGCGTTGACAGCCCTCTTGACGCGTGCCACTGGGTCCATCCTGTCGATCTGGGGGCGCGCTGGCGCGCCCGGCGTTTACAAAGTGCGGGGTGTCAGCGGCCGAGAAGGCGCTTGACGCGGCCGACGTCGTTCTTGGCGATCTCGGTCGTGCCTTCGAGGCGACGGGTGAGCCTGTTGGACTTCTTCTCCATCAGGTGGCGGCGGCCGGCCTTCTGGCGGCGCAGCTTGCCCGAACCCGTGACGCGGACACGCTTGGACGTCCCGCTGTGCGTCTTCATCTTCGGCATTACGTTGTCCTCTTCCGTGCGGCGGCACACCGGCTGTGCCCGGTGTGCCGCTGACATGTGCTGGTCGGCGCTACGCGTCGGCGGGCGGCTCGGACGACTCGTCCTTGGCTGCCTTCGCGGCCTTCTGCGGCTTCACGTTCTTGTGCGGGGCCAACACCATGATCATGTTGCGACCGTCCTGCTTCGGCGACGACTCGACGAAACCGAGCTCGGTCACCTCGTCGGCGAGCTTCTGCAGCAGGCGGAAACCGAGTTCCGGCCGGGACTGCTCGCGACCGCGGAACATGATCGTGACCTTGACCTTGTTGCCGGCGGCCAGGAACCGCGACACGTGACCCTTCTTGGTCTCGTAGTCGTGCTGGTCGATCTTCGGCCGCAGCTTCTGCTCTTTGATGACGGTGAGCTGCTGGTTGCGGCGGGACTCGCGGGCCTTCTGCGCGCTCTCGTACTTGAACTTGCCGAAGTCCATGAGCTTGCATACGGGCGGGCGGGCCTGCGGGGCGACCTCGACAAGATCGAGATCGTTCTCCTGTGCCAGCCGCAGCGCATCTTCGATCCGGACGATGCCGACCTGTTCACCGGCCGGTCCGACGAGGCGGACCTCCGGTACCCGGATTCGGTCGTTGATGCGTGTCTCGGCGCTGATGGGGCCTCCCTGGTTCGAGGTAAATTCTTCTACCGTTTCGACCTGGTGCCCACATACCTAAGGCCCCGGTACCGTGCGGTACGCGGGGCCCACTCTTTCCGATCGTGTTCGATCTCCAGAACCGAACACACCGCCTCGACGCCCGAAATCGTCTTGGCGAGACCGGACCCGGACACCTGGTGCTACAGCGGTGACACGGGTGGGAGCGGGGCTCCACTTGCCGCCCCCGATCACTCGGGGGCTGGTCGCTCGTGGAAGGGTACCAGACGTGTCAGATGAACCCGTTCAGCAGCCCCCGTATTCCCCGGACGTCCGCGACCTGGAGGACATCCCGAGCGTCGAGGTGATCAGCAGGGCGGCCGTCATGCTGCTCTCCGCCGGCGCCGAACGCCTCGGCCTCGCGGACGAGGACCCGGCCAGCTCACCGCACCGCGACCTCGACGAAGCCCGCCGCCTGATCACCGCCCTCGCCGGGCTGGTCACCGCCTCGGCAGAGTACCTCGGCCTGCACGCGGGCCCGTTGCGCGACGGCCTCCAGTCGCTGCAGAAGGCGTTCCGCGAGGCTTCGGCCGTGCCCGACGCGCCCGGCCAGGGACCGGGCGAGAAGTACACGGGACCGGTCTACTAGGCCTTACCTTCCTCAAAGTGTCAGGAAAGGGTCGTTCAGGACGTCTTTCGTCAGGAACGACCCTTTCCTGACATCCGGGCTACCGAATCGGCGCCGAGACAACTAACATTTTAGATGTGAGTGGGTTAGCGAAGGTGCCGAGATCCCTTCTCAGGGACGAGGCGTACGAGAACATCCGCCGGGCGATCATCGACGGGACGCTGCCGCCGGGGACGAACCTGCGCGACGGCGACCTCGCCGAGCAGCTGGGGCTCTCCCGGGCGCCGGTGCGCCAGGCGCTGCTGCGGCTGATCGAGGACGGCCTCGTCGAGTCGAAGCCACAGAGCTACACGCGCGTGGCCGGTTTCGTTCCCGACGACGTCCGTGACGCACTGGAGCTGGTCCGGGCACTGCACGAGTTCGCCGTCCGGGCCGGCGCGCCGCGGATGGGGCCGGCGGAGGTCGCCGCGATGCGCGCGGCCAACACCCGGTTCGCCGACGCGATCGCCGCCGGTGACATCGCGGCCGCGATCGCCGCCGACGACGAACTCCACGACGTCCCGGTCGCCGCCGCGCGCAACCGGGCGATCGCCGCGACGCTGGCCCGCTACACGCCGCTGCTGCGCCGTCTCGAATACGCCCGCTTCGGCTCCCTGCCCGCGCACCGGTCGGTCCAGCGTCACGCGGAACTGGCCGACGCCATCGAAGCGGGCGACGTCGACGCGGCCTGCGCGATCACCGCCACGATCTGGACCGAACTCGAAGACCTCCTGGAGACGCCATGACCCTCGCCGATTTCCCGCGCTACCCGCTGCTGTTCGGCCCCTCCCCCGTACACCCGCTCGAACGGCTCACCGCCCATCTCGGCGGCGCGAAGGTCTGGGCGAAACGCGAGGACGTCAACTCCGGGATCGCGTTCGGCGGCAACAAGACCCGGAAGCTCGAGTACCTGGTCGCAGACGCGCTCGCCTCGGGCGCGGACACGCTGATCTCGATCGGCGGCGTGCAGTCGAACCACACCCGCCAGGTCGCCGCGGCCGCCGCGCGGGCCGGGCTCAAGGCCGTGCTGGTGCAGGAGAGCTGGGTCGACTGGAACGACCCGATGTACGACAAGGTCGGCAACATCCAGCTTTCGCGCATCCTCGGCGCGGACATCCGGATGGTCGAGGCCGGATTCGGCGTCGGCTTCAAGGAAAGCTGGGAGAACGCGGTCAAGGAGATCGAGGCCGGCGGCGGAAAGCCGTACGCGATCCCGGCGGGCGGCTCGGACCACCGGCTCGGCGGGCTCGGTTTCGCGAACTGGATCGTCGAACTCGAAGAGCAGGAGGCGGAGCTCGGCGTCTTCTTCGACACGGTGATCGTCTGCTCGGTCACCGGCAGCACTCAGGCCGGGATGGTCGCCGGGGCCGCGCTTTCCGGGAAGCCGCGACGGATCCTCGGCATCGACGGGTCTGCCAAACCGGCCGAGACGCGCGATCAGATCACCCGCATCGCCCGCGCGACCGCGGAGCTGATCGGTGCCGGTGAGATCGGCGAGGTCGAACTGGACGAGCGCTACCACGCCGGGATCTACGGCATCCCTGACGAGTCCACCCTCGACGCGATCCGCACGCTGGCGCGCTTGGAGGGCGTGCTCACCGATCCGGTGTACGAGGGCAAGTCCATGGCGGGCCTGATCGACCTCGTTTCCCGCGGTGAGATCGCGCGGGACTCGAATGTGCTCTTCGCGCACCTGGGCGGGCAGCCCGCGCTGAACGGCTACACGAGCGTGCTTTAGCGGCTGCAATGAAAGGCCCCTTCATTGCAAAATTTGCAATGAAGGGGCCTTTCATTGCGCGCGCGACTAGTCCGTGACGGCCAGGACGTCGATCTCCACCAGCAGCCCGGCGGGCAGGCCGACGTACACGGTGGTGCGGGCGGGGTGCGGCGCCTCGCCGATCAGCTTGTTGTAGACCTCGTTGAACGCGCCGAAGTGGTCGACGTCGGTCAGGTACACGCGCACCATCATCGCGTCGGCCAGGCTCGAACCGGCGGCCTCGAGCACCGCCTCGATGTTCTTGAAGGTCTGCTCGGTCTGCTCACCGACGGTCTCGCCGACGATGGCGCCGGTGGCCGGGTCGAAGGCGACCTGGCCGGCCACCTGCAGGATGTTGCCCTTGCGGACCGCCTGCGAGAACGCGGCCACCGGCTTCGGCGCGTTCTCCGTGCTGATCGCGGTCTTGCTCATTCCAACTTCCCCTTTCGGTTCCCCGTCCATCCACTGTGGACGGAAGCTTCTTCGGCGGCGGCGATCAGTTCCGGGACGAGCGCCATCAGGCCGTCGTAGTCCAGCAGCACCTTCGGCACCGACACCGACGCGGCGGCGAGTACCACGCCGCCGGGGCCGCGGACGGGCGCGGCGACGCAGTGGATGAAGTCCTCGTGCTCGGCGTTGTCCACCGCGTAGCCGCGGTCGGCGACGAGCGCGAGTTCCTTCCCGTAGGCCTCGGGCGTGGTGATCGTGTTCGGGGTGCGGACGAAGAAGTCGATCCGCGAGACCACGTCCGCCTGCTTTTCCGGCGTCATCGCCGCCACCAGCACCTTGCCGACGGCGGTGCAGTGCAGCGGGGCGCGTTTCCCGATGCGGGAGTACATCCGCACCGAATGCCTGCCCTCGAACTTGTCGATGTAGACGACCTCTCCGTCCTCATAGGACGCGAGGTGCACGGTGTGCCCGGTGCGCGCGTTGAGCCCGGCGAGCGCCGATTGCGCGGTGCGGCGGACGTCGCGGTCTTCCAGCGCCTGCTGCGCGAGGTCGAAGAGCGCGCTGCCGAGCCGGTAGTACCGCTGCCCCTCCCGGCGCACGAAGTGATGCGTCTCCAGGGTGCGCAGCAACCGCAGCACGGTCGACTTGTGCACACCGATCTCCTCGGCGAGCTGGTCCAGCGTCTTCGCCTCGCGGGCGAGCCCGCTCAGCAACGTGAGCGCCCTGTCCAGGCTCTGGCTCATCCGCCCACCAATCCCTTGTCCGTCAGCTTCGCCGCCGCCCATGCTGCCTCATCCGCCCCGAGGAGTGCTTCGACGACGGATCCGGGCAGCGGCGTTCCCACGTCGTCGTGGGTCAGCAACGTGGCCGCGGCCTGCAGGTGACCGCGCCGCAGCCGGGTCGCGGGGTCGTCGCCGCGCAGTGTGGCGGCGAGGAAACCGGCGGCGAAAGCGTCACCGGCGCCGACCGGTTCCACGACGTCGACCTGGAGGGCGGGCGAGAACAGCGGTGCCTCGTCGCCGTCGATCAGCGTCACCCCGCGTGCCCCGTGCTTGACGACCAGCGTCTTCGGCCCGGGCACTGCCGCGCGCAGCCGCTCCGGGTCGCCGGTCCCCCACACCCGTTCGGCCTCGTCCTCGCCTGCCAGCACGATGTCGGCGCGGGCGGCCAGTCCGGCCAGCACCGACGGGTCGCGCCCGGTCCACAGCGCGGGCCGGAAGTTCACGTCGAACGACACCAGCGTGTCGCCACGCGGCCGTTCCATCAGCGCCCGCACCAGATCGAGACAACCGTCCGACAGGGCGGGCGTGATCCCGGACAGGTGGATCACGCGCACCCGGTCGAGATCGAGTTTCCCCAGCAGACCGGCGTCCATTCCGGACGCGGCCGAGCCTTTGCGGTAGTAGCGCACGGGGCTGCCGTCCGCTCCGCTTTCCTTGATGTAGAGCCCGGTCGGGCGCGTCGGGTCGACCACCACCGCGCTGACGTCCACCCCCGCCGCGCCGATCTCGCGCACGAGCGCGCGGCCGAACGGATCGTCGCCGACGGCGCTCACCCACGCGCTGGCGAAGCCCAGCGCGGGGAGATGGCAGGCGACGTTCGATTCGGCTCCGCCGATGCTGCGTACCCACTTCCGTACCTCGTCGGGCGGCCCGGATTCGGCCGGTACGAACAAGGCCATCGACTCCCCGATGCAAATAACGTCGGGCGCGCTTGTCACTTCCGCGTCTCCTCGTCGTCACCCCGTTGACCTCTAGCGGACCGGATGCTACACCTATCCCACGCAATATGCGCAACGTCCGTTGCAACATACGCAACCGAGGTGAACCTCATGTTCGAAGCCGGCACCATCGATTCCGCCGCGGTCGCGGCCGTCCGGGAGGAGCGCGTCGACTGGCGCTTCCGCTCGGTCGCGCCTTCGCTGTCCGGTCTCACGATCGGCGAGGCCGCCGCCCGCGGCGCGAAGCTGTTCGAAGACGGCTTTCTCGGCCCGTTCGTGGTGCTCGACGAGGAAGCCGTCGAGCACAACCTCCGCACGATGGCGGATTGGTGCGCCGAACGCGGGGTCGCGCTGGCTCCGCACGGCAAGACGACGATGGCGCCGCAGCTGTTCGAGCGGCAGCTCCAGCACGGCTCGTGGGGTATCACCTGCGCGAACGCCGGCCACCTGCGGATCTACCGCGCGTTCGGCGTGTCCCGGATCCTGCTGGCGAACCAGCTGCTCGACCCTTCGGGGCTGAAGTGGCTCGCCGCGGAACTCGACGCCGACGACGACTTCGAGTTCGTCTGCTGGGTCGATTCGGTCCGCGGCGTCGAGCTGATGACCGAGGCCTTGCGCGGAGCTCGCCGCAAGGTCGACGTCCTGGTCGAACTCGGTGCCGAAGGTGGCCGCACCGGTGTTCGCGACACTGAGACCGCGCTCGCCGTCGCCGAAGCCGCGCACGCGAGCCCGGCTCTGCGGCTACGCGGATCCGGCGGCTACGAAGGCGCACTTTCCCACCACACGGACGAAAAGTCGCTCCAGCTGATCAGCTCCTATGTGGACGGTCTGCGGGAACTCGTCTTCGCCTTCCACGCCAAGGGCCTGCTCGACGACGCCGGTCAGATCATCGTCACCGGCGGCGGCAGCGCGTACTTCGACCGCGTCGCCGACGAGCTCACCAAGGACTGGGGCGACCTGGACGTCCTGCCGATCCTGCGCAGCGGCGCCTACGTGACCCACGACGACGGCTTCTACCGCGTGATCTCGCCGCTGGGCGAGCACCCGCGCATCGGTGGCGTCGCCTCGTTCCGCTCCGCGCTGCGCGCCTGGGCGCAGGTCACGTCGAAGCCGACGGACGAACTCGCGCTGCTCACCATCGGCAAACGGGACGCCTCCTTCGACGAAGGCATGCCCGAGCCGCGCCTGATCCGCAAGGGCGATGGGCAGACGTCCGCACTCGAAGGTCATTCCATCCAGAAGATGAACGACCAGCACGCCTTTCTGACGCTGCCCGCGTCGTCGCCGGTCGAGGTCGGCGACTGGATCGCCCTCGGTCTGTCGCATCCGTGCACCGTTTTCGACAAATGGCCCCTGATCCCGGTCGTCGGCCCCGACGGCGAGACCGTGCTCGATTTCGTCCGCACCCACTTCTGATCCGTCCTCCACCGCCGCAGAGGAAGAATCGCCATGGACATCGTTGTCCGCTCCGCACTGGTCGCCGACGGCACCGGGGATCCGCTCACCAGGCACGACGTGGGCATCACCGACGGCCGGATCGCCAGTGTCGCCGAATCCGGCTCGCTCGCGGGCCGCCGCACCATCGACGCCGAAGGACTCGTGCTCGCGCCCGGGTTCATCGACATGCATTCGCATTCCGACCTCCAGCTGCTCGCCAACCCGGATCACCTCGCGAAGCTCTCCCAGGGCGTCACGACCGAGGTGCTCGGCCAGGACGGGCTCTCCTACGCGCCCGTGAACGACGACGTCCTCGCCGCGCTGCGCCAGCAGCTCGCCGGCTGGAACGACGATCCGGCCGGATTCGACTGGAACTGGCGCTCGGTCGGCGAATACCTCGACCGGCTCGACGCCGGGGTCGCGGTCAACGCGGCCTACCTGGTGCCGCAGGGCACCGTCCGCATGCTCACCGTCGGCTGGGACGACCGGCCCGCGACGGAAGCCGAGATGAACGCGATGAAGGAACTCATCGCGACCGGGCTGGCCGAGGGCGCGATGGGCATGTCGTCCGGGCTCACCTACACGCCGGGCATGTACGCGACCACCGAGGAACTCGTCGAGCTGTGCCGGGTCGTCGGGGAGAACGGCGGCTTCTACAGCCCGCACCACCGCAGCTACGGCAAGGGCGCGCTCGAGGCGTTCGGCGAGATGGTCGACGTCTCCCGCCGGTCGGGCTGCCCGTTGCATCTCGCCCACGCCACGATGAACTTCTCGGTGAACAAGGGCAAGGCGCCGGATCTGCTGGAGTTGCTCGACCGGGCGCTCGACGACGGCTGCGACATCACGCTGGACACCTACCCCTATCTTCCCGGCGCCACCTACCTCTCCGCGTTGTTGCCGAGCTGGTCCACCGAAGGCGGGCTCGACGCCACGCTGGCCCGCCTGTCCGATGTGGACACTCGTGAGCGGATCCGCGCCGAGATCGAGGAAACCGGCTCCGACGGCGCCCACGGGGTGCCGATCGATTGGGAGGCCATCGAGATCAACGGTGTCCGCCGAGACGAGAATTCCCCTCTCGTCGGGCATTCCGTCGCCGCTTCGGCGCAGCGTGCCGGGAAGCCGGCCGCGGAGCTGTACTTCGACGTCCTGATCTCGGAGAAACTCGGCACGTCCTGTCTGATGCACGTCGGGCACGAGGAGAACGTCCAGGCGATCATGCGCCACCGCACGCACACCGGCGGCAGCGACGGGCTGCTCGTCGGCGCGCGGCCACATCCGCGTGCCTGGGGCACGTTCCCGCGTTACCTCGCGCGCTACGTCCGCGAACTCGGCGTCCTCGACCTCGCCGAATGCGTCGCCCACCTCACCGGCCGCGCGGCGGACCGCCTGCGGCTGACCGACCGGGGTCTCGTCCGCGCCGGATACGCGGCGGACCTCGTGCTGTTCGACCCGGAAACCGTCGCCGACACCGCCACGTTCGACGAACCGCGGCAGCAGGCCGCCGGTATCCCCTATGTCTTCGTCAACGGTGTCGCCGCCATCGACGATGGTCAACCGACCGGCGCCCTCGCCGGCCATTCACTGCGGAATCCCGGGAGTGCCCGATGATCGACTGGCTCCAACATTCGACGGGAGGTCTCCTGACCCTCGCCGCCGTCTCGATCGCGGTCTTGCTGTTCCTCATCATCAAGGTCAAGCTGGAACCCTTCATCGCCTTGATCGTGGTCGGCCTGCTGACCGCGCTGGCCGCGGGCCTGCCGGTCGGCCAGATCGTCGGCTCCGCGCAGAAGGCGTCGGATTCCCTTCTGGAGAAGGGCTTCGGCGGGATCCTCGGCCATATCGCCGCCATCATCGGACTCGGCACCATTCTCGGGTCCATTTTGGAGCGTTCCGGCGGAGCGAGGGTGCTCACCGGTGCGCTGCTGCGGGCAATCGGTGAGAAGCGGGCCCCGTTGGCGATGGGTCTCGCGGGTTTCGTCTTCGGTATCCCGGTCTTCTTCGACATCGGCATCTTCGTGCTGGCCCCGCTGGTTTACGTCGCCGCCAAACAGGGCGGCCGGTCGCTGGTGCTGTACGCGTTGCCGCTGCTCGCCGGTCTTTCCATCACGCACGCGTTCCTTCCGCCGCACCCCGGCCCGGTCGCCGCGGCCGGCCTGCTGCACGTGGAACTCGGCTGGATCATCCTGATGGGCCTGGTCTGCGGTATCCCGGCGTTCCTCGTCGGCGGTGTCGCGTACTCGACGTGGATCGGCAAACGCGTCGATGTTCCGGTTCCCGCGGAATTCCTGGTCGCGGAGGAAGAAGGCGAAAAGGAGGAGAACCCGCCGCCGCTCGGGCTGGTGCTGGCGATCATCGCGGTCCCGCTGGTGCTGATCCTCGCCGGGACCTTCGGCAGCATCTGGCTCCCCAAGAACTCCGCGCCCGCCGGCGTCGCCGCGTTCATCGGCACCCCGGCGGTCGCGCTGACGATCTCGGTGCTGCTCGCGTCCTGGCTGCTCGGCCTGCGCCGAGGCTTGACAGGCAAGGATTTGAGCGAGCTTTCGGCGAAGTCGCTCCGCCCGGTCGCGATGATCCTGCTGGTGGTCGGCGCGGGCGCGTTCTTCGGCGCCGTGCTGTCCGCCACGGGGATCGGCAAGGCCGTCGCGGGGTCGCTGGACAACGCCGGTCTCCCGGTCATCCTGGCCGCGTACGTGATCAGTTGCGGGATGCGGATCGCGCAGGGTTCGGCGACCGTCGCGATCGTGACCACCAGCGGCATCGTCGCGCCGACGGTGGCGACGCTGGGCTACTCGCAGATGCAGCTCGCGCTGCTGGTCGTCGCGATTTCGGCGGGCTCGATCATCGCCTCGCACGTGAACGACGGCGGTTTCTGGATCATCTCGCGGTACTTCAACATGACCGTGCCCCAGACCCTGAAAACCTGGACCGTCCTGGAAACCGTCCTTTCCGTTTCCGGTTTCGGCGTGGCAGCATTGCTGATGGCAGTGGTTTAAACCACCTGACGACTGGGAGAGATCACGATGACCGGACTGGATCGACGCACCTTCCTCGGCGCCGCCGGAGCGGCTGGACTCACCACCGTTCTCGGTTCCCACCTCGCGAATGCTTCCGAACAATCCTGCGGACCGAAGGGAACCGGGGCCATCTACCTCAGCAGCTACACCAGTTCCGGGCACGGGCTCGATGTCGCTCACCGGGACGCGGCGACCAACGCGCTCGTCGTCGACCGGACGATCCCGGGAGTCAGCAACGCTTCCTGGTTCGACATCAGCGCCGACCGCAAGACGCTCTATGTGACCAACGAGGACGAGAACGGCCAGATCTCCGCGTTCAGCCTGGCCGATCCGGTGAAACCCAAGCTGCTCAACAAGAAATCGGCCAAGGGGCAGCACCCGACACATCTGAGCGTCCACTCCAGCCAGAAGTACGTGCTGGCCGCGAACTACAGCAGTGGCAGCGTCGTCGTCCTCCCGATCCTCGCGGGCGGGAAACTCGGCGACGTCGTCGATGTCGCCCAGCACAAGGGCGCCGAACGCCAGGCGCACGCGCACCAGGTCGTCAACGATCCGACCGGCAAGTGGGTGCTCGCGGTCGATCTCGGCGCGGATTCGGTCTATGTCTACAAACTCGACACCGCGACCGGGAAGCTCAAGCTGAACCAGCAGCTGAAGCTCCCATCGGGCGCCGGGCCCCGGCATCTGGCGTTCCACCCGAACGGCAAGTACGCGTATATCCTCGGCGAGCTGCGTGCCGAGGTGACCGTCGCGGCCTGGAACCCGGTCACCGGGAAGCTCACCGCCGGACAGGTGATCCCGGCCGTTCCCGCCGGCACCCCCGGCGAGCAGTACCCCGGCGAGATCGCCACGTCCAAGGACGGGAAGTTCGTCTACGCCTCGGTGCGTGGTTCCGACACGATCGCGTCGTTCGGCGTCAGCGAGGACGGGAAGTCCTTGAAGCTGCTGAACAACGCGCCCGTCGGCGGGGTGTACCCGCGCCACTTCACGCTCGACCCGACCGAGCGCTGGTTCTACGTCTCGAGCGACAAGTCCGGCACGCTCAGCTGGCTGCCGCGCGATCCCGGCACCGGCCTCCCCGGGGCCGTCGCCGGGAAGCTCGCGCTCCCCCAGGTCAATTCCGTCTTTTTCGCTTAAGGAGAAAATCCCATGAGAACTCGCGTACTCATCGCGGGCCTCGCGGCTGTCGGCCTCGTCGCGGGCTGCGCACCGGCGCAGAACACCCCCGCCGCGGGCGGCGGTGACGAGAAGACCGGCACCGTCCGGGTCTGGCTGTTCGACGAAGCCAACCGCGCACCCAAGGAGGCCGCGGTCAAGGAGGCGATCGCCGAGTTCAAGACGGCGCACTCGGGCGTCGAGGTCGACGTCCAGTGGATTCCGGTGGAAGGCCGCGCGGACAAGTTCTCCGGCGCCTTCAACGATCCGGCGAGCGCGCCGGACGTCGCCGAGTTCGGCAACACCGACGTGTCCAGCTACGCCGCCACCGGCGCGCTGGCCGACCTGACCGGCGACCTGTCGTCGTGGAAGGAAGGCGCGGACATCCTGCCCGCGGTGCTGGAGACGGCGAAGTCCGGCGGCAAGACCTACGGGCTTCCGTGGTTCACCGGCATCCGCGCGTTGTACTACCGCACGGACCTTTTCGCCGAACTCGGTCTCAAGCCGCCTGCGACGCTGGCGGAGCTGACCGAGACCGCGAAGACGATCCGCGCCAAGAAGCCGGAGCTGTACGGCATCTCCGTCGGCGGCAAGTACACCTACGCGATGCTGCCCTTCCTGTGGGCACACGGCGGCGAGATCGCCAAACAGGACGGCGACAAGTGGAAGTCCACTATGGACTCCGAGCAGGCCAAGGCCGGTGTCACCGCATACGCGAACCTGCTGAAGGCGGACATCTGCCCGCCGGAACAGTGCGCCAACCTGACCGGAACGCAGAGCATCACGGCTTTCGCGGGTGGCAAGGCCGGCATGTCGATCGGTGGTGACTTCAACCGCAAGGCCGTCGAAGCCGGCCAGGTGAAGGGCAAGTACGCGATCATCCCGCTCCCGGGCACCGAGGCGGGCAAGATCGCCCCGGCGTTCGCGGGCGGCAACCTGCTCGGCGTGTTCAACGCGACCAAGCGCAAGAGTCTCGCGGTCGAGTTCACCCAGCTGCTCGGTGGCGCCAAGTACCAGGAGAAGATGTACGTCGCCATGGGCAACCTGCCCACGCTCGGCAGCGTCCAGCAGAAACTCGCCGCGAGCGACCCGTCGGTCAAGCCGTTCGTCGACACGCTCACCGCGGGCACGAAGTTCGTCCCCGCCACCGCGGCGTGGTCGAAGATCGACGCGCAGAACGTGCTGCCGACCGCGATCCAGCAGATCGCGACCGGCGGCAAGGATCCCGCCGCCGCGCTGGCCACCGCGTCCGCCGAGATGAACAAGGCGTTCGGCTAAGTGGTCACCAAGGACATCCCCCGCACCACGGCTCCGGCCGTCCCGGCACGGCGGTCGCCCCGCCGTCGCCGGGACGGGCGGGCGGCCCTGCTCTATCTGGCGCCCGGCGGCATCCTGCTGCTGGCGATGCTGGTGTACCCGATCTACCAGCTCGTCCTGATCTCGTTCTACGACTACGGCCAGCCGCAGGCGGTCGGCAACGCACCGCTGGTCTTCCTCGGCTTCCAGAACTACGTCGACCTGCTGGAGAACGTCCAGTTCTGGGAGGTGCTGGCCAAGACCCTCGGCTTCACCGCGGTCTGTGTCGTCGGCAGTCTCGCGCTCGGGACGGGGCTCGCCGTGCTGGCGACCCGGGTCCGCGCCTGGGCACGGGTCCCGCTGTTCCTGGCGGCACTGGCCGCGTGGGCGACGCCGGCGATGGCGGGCTCGTACGTCTGGCTGTTCCTGTTCGACGCCGACTTCGGCCTGGTCAACGAGGTGCTCTCGGGCCTCGGGTTCACCGGGATGGCGAACCATTCCTGGACCTTCGACACCTACAGCACGTTCGGGCTGGTGGCCGCCGAGGTCATCTGGTGTTCGTTCCCGTTCGTCATGGTGACGATGTACGCGGGGCTCAAGGGAGTGCCGGAGGAGGTCATCGAGGCCGCGTACCTCGACGGCGCGTCGACCTGGCGCACCACGTGGTCGATCACGCTGCCGATGGTGCGCCCGCTGCTGACCATCGCCACGATCCAGTCGATCATCTGGGACTTCAAGATCTTCACGCAGATCTACGTGATGACCAACGGCGGCGGCGTGGCCGGGCGCAACCTCGTGCTAAACGTCTTCGCCTATCAACAGGCCTTCGCCGGGCAGGAATACGGTCTCGGCGCGGCGCTCGGAGTCGTGATGACCTTGCTGCTGCTGTCCATCACCGGGCTGTACGTCCGGTCGCAACGCCGGAGCGCGGGATGGGTGTGACGACGGCGCCGAAGAACCGGCGGGTGAAGCGCCCTGGGAGGCTGATCGCCGAGATCGTCTGCGTGGTGATCGCGGGGATGGTCGCCTTCCCGGTGTACTGGATGGTGCTTTCGGCGTTCAAACCCACCGGGCAGATCCAGGCGGAGAACCCCCGCCCCTGGACGCTCACGCCGACCCTGGAGCATTTCGAACGGGTGCTGAGCGGCGAAGGGTTCGCGTTGTTCTTCCTGAACAGCGTGATCGTGGCCGTCGTGGTGGTGGCGTTGTCGCTGCTGCTTTCGTTCCTTTCGGCCGTCGCGCTGACGCGGTTCAACTTCAAGGGCAAGACCGTCCTGCTGGTGATGGTGCTGGTGGCGCAGATGGTGCCGGTCGAGGCGCTGACCATTCCGCTGTTCTTCCTGATGCGGTCGGTCGGCGACGTGGCGCCGGCGTTCGGCACCAACCACCTCGGCTCGCTGATCCTGGTGCACCTGGCGTTCAGCCTGCCGTTCGCGATCTGGATGCTGCGCGGCTTCGTCGCCGCGGTGCCGCAGGAACTGGAAGAGGCCTCGAAGATCGACGGCGCGAGCCGCATGCGGTTCACCTGGCAGATCCTCTTCCCGCTGGTGGCGCCCGGGCTGGTGGCGATCAGTGTGCTGGCGTTCATCCACGCCTGGAACGACTTCCTGTTCGCCAAGACGTTCATCATCTCCAACACCGAGAACCAGACGCTCCCGCTCGCGATCCTGGTGTTCTTCAAACCGGAGGACACCGACTGGGGCGCGGTGATGGCGGGTTCGACCTTGATGACCATCCCGGTGCTGGTGTTCTTCATTCTCGTGCAACGACGACTCGTGTCCGTCATGGGCGGCGCGGTGAAGGGCTGACATGCCTGGCTTCGAAACCTTGCTCCCCCGTCCCGTCTCGGTGGAACCCTTGCCGGGACAATGCCCAGTACCGTCCGAAGTGGACGTCCGTACCGACGCCACGCTGCCCGCCGAGGGCTACCGGCTGGAGATCGACCCGTCGGGCGTGACCCTGCACGCCGCCGACGCGGCGGGTGAGTTCTACGGCCGTCAGACGCTCCGACAGCTCGTCGGACCGGACGCGTTCCGGACCGTGTCGATCCACAGTGGACAGCGGACGATCCCGTGCGGGGTGGTGACCGACCACCCTCGGTTCGCGTGGCGCGGCTGTCTGCTCGACGTGGCGAGGCATTTCCGGACCAAGGCCGAGGTGCTGCGGTTCGTCGACCTGATCGCGGCGCACAAGCTCAACGTGCTCAATCTCCACCTGACCGACGATCAGGGCTGGCGGATCGAGGTCCCCGAGTTCCCCAGGCTGACCGAGGTCGGCGGCTGGCGGAAGTCGTCCATGGTCGGACGGCACGACGGGCCGGAACGGGACGGACGGCCGCACGGCGGGTTCTACACGACCGACGACCTCCGCGAGATCGTCGCGTACGCCGCCGCGCGTTCGGTGACGGTGGTCCCGGAGGTCGACATCCCCGGGCACGCCCGGGCCGCGATCGCCGCCTATCCCGAACTCGGGCCGGAGACCGCCGAACCGTGGGAGGTCTGGACGAGCTGGGGCATCAGCACGTCCCTGCTGAACACGAAGAAGTCCACAGTGGACTTCTTCAAGAGCGTCTTCGACCACGTGCTGGACATCTTCCCGTCCGAGGTCATCGCGCTCGGCGGCGACGAGGTGCCCGGCGCGACCGAGGAGCACGGCTGGTTCGTCCGCGAGATCGCGCGGCACCTGGTCGAACGAGGACGCCGTCCGCTCGGCTGGGACGAGGTACTCGAGGCCGGAGACCTGCCGCCGATGGTCATCGGCTCGTGGCAGAGCGAGGCGGCCGGGGCCCGCGCGGCGGCCGCGGGACACGACGTCGTCATGTGCCCCGAGGACCACGTCTACCTGGACCACCGGCAGTCCGACCATCCCGACGAACCGATCCCCGTCGGCTACCTGAGCACGCTGGAGAGCTTCTACGGCTACGAGCCGGTGCCCGCGGACTTCCCCGAGGGCAAGACGATTCTCGGCGCGCAGGCGCAGGTGTGGTCGGAGCATCTCGACACCGCGCGGCGGGTGGACTACGTCGCCTTCCCACGGCTGTGCGCTTTCGCCGAGGTGGCGTGGAGCAGCCCGGAGGGCCGGGACTACGCGGAGTTCCTGCCGCGTTTGCGGGACCACCACCTGCCCCGGCTGGACGCGCTGGGCGTCGAGTACCGGCCGCTGGACGGGCCGCTCCCCTGGCAGACGCGGCCCGGAGTTCCGGGGCGGCCGCGACAGCGGTGAACGGACATCGGGTGGGCCGCCGGTGAAAGCGACCCACCCGATGCCGTACCGACGTCTTCATGCCCCGATTTCACGCATCGATTTCAGGAGTGTTTCGGCGGCCATCGCCCAGGTTCGCTTCTCCGCCATCTCGTCTCGCAGCCGTCGCGCCGCCCAGAAAGAGGGCTTGGGATTCGCGAGGACCGCGGCGATCGCGTCCCCCCATCGCAACGTGTCCTTGTACTCCTCCTCGGTGACCGGGATCAGCTTGTTCGACAGATCCACCGACAACTCGGCTTGCTCTTCGGAAAGCAGGAGGCCCAGCCCACTTCGCTTGCTGATCAGCGTCGGCACTCCCAGCTTGATCGCCTCCAGCCCGACCAGCCCGAAACCCTCGGAGCGAGAGGGCATGATGACGACGTTCGCACGGTGCAGATCCTGCCGAAGATCCTGGCTGTCCGAAGAGTAAGGCCGTGGGACCACCCGCAAGGAATCGGTGCCTGCCCAGGATTTGACTTCGTGGATGAGCCGCTCCGAATCGTCTTTTTCGGCCCCGCGAAGCACCAGCTCGACTTCAGGTTCGTTCGCGCCTCTCTGCGACAGCACATGCCCCAAAGCCCTGGCGGCGATGTCCACACCTTTGATTCGAGCTTCTTGCTCCCCCAGCCGTCCCGTCAGCAGCACGCGAACCGTATCGCTGAGAATCGGCGTTTCCGCCACGTCCTCGGAGACGTCGAAACCGGGGTCGAGTCGCACCACCTCCGGGCCCGCGGAGCCCCGCAGATGGTCCCGCAGGTTGTTGCTCAGCGCCGGCCCGACGCCGATCGCCAGATGCGCCTTCTTCGCGATCTCGATCTCGTGCCTGCTGCGCTCGTCGGCACGGGCGGCCGGATCTCCGTCCCTCCGCCGTTTGTCGACTTCGACCCGGTCGGAGACGACGTGCAGGAAATGCAGGAGCTTGGCGTCCCGGTAGTGGTCTTCGACCAGCCACAAGGCCGCCTCGCCGGTCTTACGACCGTGCCCGATGACGAAATCGGGACTGATCGGCGGAGAAACGACCGGGGGGCGGGACAACGCGCTTTCCGGCGCTCCCAGTGCGAAGGGCGGATGCACCAGGTGGACACCCGCCGCGGCCGCGTCGCGCCGCTCCTCGTCACTGGCGCTCGGCACCGAGCAGTACACCTCCGCTCCCTGGGCCGCGAGGGCTTTGCAGAGCTCGCGGTTGATGGTGCTGATACCGCCACCGTGCCGTGACGACCACTCGGTGTTGACCGCCAGCACACAAACCCGCCCGGGGTCGGCGACGGTCACCTCGGGCCGGGGCTCGTTCCCTCGCACCTCTTCGCGGTCCTGCTCCACTTGGGCCAGCTGCTCGCCACGGAGCCGCTCGACGTCCGCGACCGCGCCGACTTCGTTGTACAAGGCGATCGCCGCCGCACGATGCGCGTCGGCGTCGACCTGGCGACCTTGCGCGGCCGCCGCGCGGCCGAGCCCCTCGTAGGCCACTGCCTCTTCTCGCTGCGCTTTGCCTGACCGAGCACGGTCGATCGCGGCCCGGTAATGGTTCGCAGACGCAGCGAAGTCACCCAAGCGAAATTCCGTTTCAGCGAGGTGCGAAACGAGCTGCGCGATATCACCGTCGCGAAAGAGGAGTTTCTGGTAGTCGACCAGCACCTTCTCGAAGTTCGCCTTCGCGGCGGCGAACCCGCCGAGCCGAAGCTCGCAACGCGCTATGCAGTCGAGCGCGATCGCCGCGTTCGCGAGCTGCGCTTGATCACAGTAGAAGACCCAGGCGCGTCGCGACAGGTCCAATCCCTGACTGAAATCACCTCTCTCATAGGCGAGCCAGGCCCGGTTCGCCCCGACGTTCATCTCGCCGAACCGGTCATCGACGGCGGAGAATTCCTTCTGGGCGCGCGCGTACAGCTCCATCGCCTCGTCCTTACGGCCGAGTTGCATACTCGCCAGGCCCAGATTGTTGAGCACGATGGCGACCGCTCGATGGTCACCGGTTCGTGTCGCCGCCTCCATCGCCTGCCCGTAGCAAGCTGTCATCAATTCCCACTGCTTGGTGGCGTAAAAGTAGCCGCGAAGGCAGTATGCGAATTGCCAGCAGGCCTTGTCCTCACGCCGCAAGGCCATTTCTTGGAGCAGTGGAAGGAAGTTGTCGACTTCACTTTCCATCCACTTGCCCGCCGAATAAGGGTCCGGAAACAACGGAGTCTCCACCGACGGCGACATCAGATCGAGCTCCAGTCGATAGCGGTGCTCGTCGATATGGGAATCCGCCGCCGCGGCGGCGTGCAGAAAGTATTCGAAGAGCCTGCCCCTCGCCGAATCCTCCTCCGGACCGGACAGCAATTCGGCGTCAGGACGGCGCAGATGGTCCCGCAACACGTCATGCAGTCGGTATGCGTTATGGGAATGATGTTCGAGCATCCCGGCCCTGATCAGCTCGTCCAGCAGGCCTTCGGCCGCGGTGGGTGAAATTCCCGCCAGCGCTCCGGCCGCCCACGCGTCCACCCGTGGGCCCGGATGCGCCGCCATGAGTTGCAGCATCGCCAGTTGCGGATCGGACAGCGTGGCGCAGGAGGCCTCCAAAACCGCGGTCACGCTTCGCAGCCCATCGGTGAACTCGTGATGGCGAGCAGCTTGATCGGCTAGCCGGGCTGCCACGTCCTCCAACCGCCGAGCCGGGTTGTCCCGGAAACGCGACGCGACGATGCACACCGCGAGAGGAAGCCGATAGCACATCTCGGTGATCTTCCGGACAACCGTCGGATCACCCCGTTCCGTCTTCCCCAGTTCGGCGACCGAGGTGAACAAAGCCACCGCGTCGGCTGGTTCCAGCGCACGGACGTGCTGGTGCAAAGCGGCGTCCAAAACGGTCAGTGGCTGACGGCTGACGATGATGACCGCGGACCTGCCGTTGGGCGGACGCAATGCATGTACTTGCTGCGCGCTCGAGACGTTGTCGAGCATGACCAGCACCCGGCGCCCGGCCAGCTTCTGCCGGAGAAGAGCGGTCCGATCCTCCTCGCTCGGCGGCACCAGCTCACCGGGTACTCCCAGCCTTCGCAGGACGCGGACGAGCGCCTCGTCCTTCCCCAAGGGTTTACTGTCCGGGTTGTAGCCCTGCATGTCGAGATAGATGCAGCCGTCCGGGTAGTCATGATGGAGCCGCTCGGCGACCCATAACGCGATCGCCGTCTTGCCGGCCCCCGCCATGCCGTAGAGCACGCAGACACGCGGCAGGCGGCTCGGCTCGGCGGGACTGAGATGCCGTTCGAGCACCGACGCCTCGACATCACGACCGATCAGCTTGCGCGGTCCGGACGGAAGGTCGCACGGTGGTTCGGCACGGGCACGCCGTTCATCGACGGCCAGAACCGCGGCCGCCCGCGCCAGTTCGTCACCGGTGCCCAGCACGCGATCGCAAGCGGCGGCAAAGGTGGTCGTCGGCGGTGCCACGCCGTGCTCCACGCGGCTGATCTGCGCCTTGCTGTAGTGGATCAGATCCCCGAATGTCTTCAAGGACAAGCCGGCACCGGTTCGCAGACTTTGCACTCGCGCCCCGAAGTCCTTACGGTCCACCACCGCCCCCTTCGCGGTCACTCGTCCTACCCGAGTTCTTCTCATCAAAGGCTTCACCATATGCAGCGGTCACCGCGACCTGCCATGGCGTTCCATCGTTCCCATCGGGTTTTGTAACGGCTGACCAACACGGGATAGCCCCCTGCGGAGGTGTCTTGCCTGATCATGGGTGAACACTTGCTGGATGCCACCTGCGCCAGTGCCTGCTGAGAGGATCCTACGAACTTGTCCGATGCGATCTACGACGTCTTCCTGTCGTTCTCCGGCGACGATCGGGAACATGGGCGCGCCCTCGCGGAGCAGTTGCGCGCGGAGGGCATGCGAGTCTTCCTCGACGAAGACGGGATCGCCCGCAAGGAGAGCCTCACGGAACGTATCGGACTCGCGGTGCAGAGGTCGAAAACGCTGGTGGCGTACTACTCGACGGGCTACGCCAGCAGGCCCGCGTGCCAGCATGAACTCATGACGGCCTTCCTGGCCGCTCAGCGGGAAGGCACCGTCCGACGGCGGATCCTGGTGATCAATCCGGAGCCTGGAACGGATCACATTCACCCGATCGAACTGGCCGACACCAAGTTCGCCCACGCTCGAGTGGGCGTTGTCGACCTTGCCCACTGGATCGCCGGGAGCGCGCGCGAGATGGAAGGCCCCATCGGCCCTCCTCCCTCTTTCGAGGGACAACTGTGGCCCGTTTGGCTGGCTCGTCACGTCCATGGCTTCCTCGGACGGCACCGCGAACTCTGGCGCCTCCATACAGAACTCCACGCCAGCAAATACCCTGTCGTCAGAGAACGCGCCTACGGCTCCTTCGCGTCGGTCTGGGGTTCTCCCGGCTCGGGGAAGACCGCACTCGTCGTGAACTACGCGTGGCGATTCGGGGACGCGTTCCCCGGCGGGGTCCACTGGCTGAGCTTGGCAGGAGCCGCCTCACGACCTGATCGGCTTCGCTCCGTCTATTGCGGCGAGCTCCGGCGCTCCGGCCGTGAGCTCGGCATGGACTTGGACTCCGTTCCGGACGAGCTGCTTGCCTCGACCGTGGCGCGAACACTCGGCGAGTCCGGGGAAGCGAGTCTGTGGATAGTCGACGACCTGCCCCATGGCTGCGGTCCCCAGCACCTTGATCATCTGGTGCTGCCCGGCGGTTGCGGAGCGCATACGGTACTCGTCGGACACGATGACGCCTTCCAAGGCCATCTTCCTGTCCTCAGAGTAGGGCCGCTGTCTTCGGTCGAAGCCGGAGAGTTACTGGATTCGTATCGGATGCCCGACGACGAAGTAGACGGGAAAAGCCGCGAGGACCTCATCCTGAAGCTGGGCGGCAATCCAGGATCGTTGATCGCGGTCGGCAAATATCTGCGGCACCGTCAAGGAATTTCCTCGTACCGGACAGCCGGGCACGAGCTCGCCACCAAGCAGTCATTGCGCGACAACGTATTCGAGAACGCACGGCGGATCATCGACCTCATGAAGAGTGACGAGATAGAGCTTCTCGCCTTCATATCTCGCGTCGACCAGTACGAGTTCCCCAGCAGTGTGATCGCGGCGACGCCGAGCTTCGCCACCGTCGACGTCATCGCGGTCCTGTGCAGTTTGCTCAGCCGCTCGGTTGCCACCCGCGACGACAATCTGTGGCGACTCGATCCCTTGGTGGCGGAAGCAGCCAAGGATCGCCATCGGGCGCTTGATCTCAAAGCCTTCCCACAAAAGGAAATCTCAGACTTTCAGGATGCGGTCGCCAAAGCTGCCGAGATGGCTAGCGGGTCGTGAAAGGGCCACCGGACGATCCTGGCGGCCAGTCGACCTCCACGAACCGCGGCCGGTAAATCCGCGCGTCCGCGATGTTGTCGGCGTGATCCAGGCTGTTCACGTTGTACGACACCACGAGCTTTCCCGGACGGCTCAGCTGGGGATGTGCTGTCGCGTCGTAGACGATGCGCCGGTCACTCGCTTCGGACGCCCGGTGGAGAACGACTGGATTCCGGAACGGGCCGGTCGGCGAACTCGCGGTATGGGCGAGCATCACCGGGCTGAAGCCGGGGCTGGTATCCATGGTGATCAGCACGTATTCGCCGCCGACGCGGGTCACCGAGAACGCCGTCCCGATCCCGGCGAGCATCCGGGCGGAGTCCTCCTCGTGTGATGACCAACCGATGCCGGTCCAGAACTGCCAAGGTCCGCGAAGCCCCCCGACGGGCACGCGTGCGAGCCGGAGGTGTCCCTGTTCGGCACCGTAAATGTAGGTGTACCCGCCGTCTTCGAGCAGCTCCGATCCCCACGCGACCTTGTCGCTCACCGGAATCACCAGCAGCTCGGACGGTGTCAGCTCGGGCAACCGGAAGGTGGCCAGCGACGTGCCGGTGCTCCGGAAGTCGAGGCCGCCGGACCCCGTCGTCCGGTAGCGGTTGTAGAGCACCCGCAGGACGTCGCCTTGGACGGCTCCGTCGCCGACCCAGTAATGCTCGTCCGAGCCCGCGAGCCCGATCAAGGCCTCCGGGTCGTCGGCGGTGCCGCCGTGCAGCGTCTCCCCCAGCGAGCCGTCTGGCCGCTGGACGACCAGGGTGTTGCGGGCGATCGGGCTGTCGGACGGGCGGCTGTGATCCGGGTTCACCGTGCCGAGGAACGTGTCCGAGAACAACCACACGGTGCGTCCGTCCGGTAGCGGCACCGACACCGTGCGATCCCCGCCGGTCCAGTGGCCGCCCTGATCGCCGTAGCTGTTCCAGAGCTCGTTCAGCCCCGCGAGGGGCACCACGGGCCGCGGCGCCGGCATGATCCCGCTGCTCGCCACGACGGCACTGAACAGCAGCGCGGCCGCTACGAGAATCCGCGGCGCCCGACGCATCGGACCATGTTAAAGCCACCGTGGTCTTTGTACGAGCCTTGTGCGGCGGATGGTTACGGTCCGCGGCATGTCCTGGAAACTGCTTTCCGTGAGCGTGCTCGCCGCTCTCGCGTGCACCGGATTCACGACGGCCGAAGCCGCCCCGAGGACCTACTACGTCGACCAGGTCTCCGGCAGCGACACCGCGAGCGGCACTTCACAGCAGGCCCCGTGGAAGTCACTGTCGAAAGTCTCCGCCACCACTTTCGGCGCGGGCGACACCGTCCTGTTGCGTCGCGGAGGTGCCTGGTCCGGCGGCCTCACCGTCAAGAGCTCGGGCGTCACGATCGGCGCGTACGGCACGGGCGCGCGGCCGATCGTCAAGGGCAACGCCGAAGCGTGTGTCGACCTCGCCGGTGACGACATCGTGGTGAAGGACCTCCAAGTCGGCGTCGCGGCCGACGCGGGACGCTGCTCGTGGGCCGGGGTGAAGGTGTCCGGCGACCGCGACAAGGTGCTGTCGAACCTGATCACCGGCGCCGGCGCGGGCGTGTACATCGCGCCGTCGGCCGACGGCACCGAGGTCACGCAGAACGACCTCGTCGACAACAACCACATGACCGTCGTGACCCCTGGCGGCAACGACGACTCCGGCGCGTTCGCCATCCTGGTCCAGGGCAACGGATCCGACATCGGCTGGAACCGGATCAGCGGCTCGATCGCGAAGGCCGACGACTTCGGCGGCCTCGACGGCGCCGCGGTCGAGATCTTCTACGGCTCCCGCAACGTCATCCACCACAACATCTCCGAGGACAACGAGACCTTCACCGAACTCGGCACGGACGCGAAGGACCCCGACGGCGTCTCGACCGGCAACGTTTTCGAGTACAACGCGATCTTCGGCGCCAAGACGCGCGGCGGGATCATCACGCGCGGCGCCGAGGACGGCAACGGGCCGGTGCTCGGCACGGTGTTCCGCAACAACTCGCTCCGGCTCCCGAACGCCGAGGCGGAGGGCTTCGTCTGCTACGGCGGCTGCACGAACCAGATGCTGACGATGACGCAGAACGTCGTCCAGGCGGCGTACAAGGTCGGCTACGCGGACGCGACCTTCACCGCGACCGACCACAACGTGTACTTCGGCGGGCTCCGGCAGTTCACCGCCGGCTCGACGGACAAGGTCGCGGATCCGAAGTTCACCTCGGCCACGAACCTGATCCTCCAGGCGGGAAGCCCGGCGATCGACCTCGGCACCACGAAGTACGACGACCGCGACGTCGACGGGAACCCGGTCTTCGCCGGCGCGCGGGTCGACGCAGGCGCTTACGAGTTCCAGGGCTAGAACGCCGTGAAGGCCTCCTTCCCTACCTTGAGCGTAGGGAAGGAGGCCTTCACGGAATTCCGAGGCGTCAGTTGTAGATGCGCTGCATGGCGCCCGCCGCGACGAGCCCGTTGGCCCACAGCGAGTTCACCCGCGAGATCTCCTGGGCGTTCGGCGTCGCGTTGGTGCAGGACGGGCCGGGGCCGCCGCCGGACATCAGTTCGGAGCACGGGCCCTGATAGTTGTCCGGCAGGCCGAGCGCGTGGCCGGTCTCGTGCGCGGCGATCCGCGTCTGGTTGTACTGCTGCGCCTGCGTGTAGTCGATGAAAATGGTGCCGCGGCCGTGGCCGTCGGTCTCGGCGTACGAACCCGAGGGGTCGTTGCCTTCGGTGTAGCGCAGGGTGGCGCCCGACGAGCTCTCCTGCAGCTTCACGTTGGACACCGAGTTGTTCCAGTTCGCCACGCCCGCCTGGATGGCGGCGCGGAAGCTGGGGGCGCCCGAGGCGTCGTAGTAGACCGTGGTGGCCGCCACGGTCTGCTGAGCAGGTTGGGCCGCCGCCGTGGCCTGGCCCGCGGTGACCGGGACGGCCAGCAGCGCCAAGCTCACGGACGCGGAGACGAAGAACTTCCTTGCCATGGACCCACTCCTTGTGAGGACAACGGAATGGTTCGTGAATTTAGGAGTCCCGGCCGCGGCTCGGCACCGACTTTCGTCGCTTCCGCCAGCTGGTGATTTACCAACACTTTCGCCCTATTGACATGCACGTGTTCGCATACGACCATATTCGACCATGAGTCGCCGTATAGGTCGTTATACGGTTTTCGGCTTGTACCAGACCTCGGGGCGGCCGACCTGGCCGTAGCGGGGCTCGCGCTGGGCCAGGCCGTTGTCGGCGAGGTATTCGAGGTAGCGGCGCGCGGTGACGCGGGAGGCGCCGATCGCGGTCGCGGCCGCCCCGGCGGAGAGGCCGTCCGCGGCCGAGGCGAGGACCTCGGTGATCGCCTCCAGGGTCTGCGAGCTCATCCCCTTCGGCAGCATCTGCCGCTCGGTGGTGCGCAGGGTGCCGAGCGCGCGGTCGATCTCGGCCTGGCCGGTGACCTCGCCCGAAGCGCCGTGGAACTCGGCGTAGCGCTCCAGTTTTTCCCGCAGCGAAGCGAAAGTGAACGGCTTCAGCAGGTACTGCACCACGCCGACCGACACGGCGGCCTTGACCAGCGCCAAGTCCCGCGCCGAGGTCACCGCGATGACGTCGATCGGGAGACCGGCCGCGCGCAGCGACCGGCAGACCGCGAGCCCGTGCGTATCCGGCAGGTAGAAGTCCAGCAGTACCAGGTCGACCGGTTCGCGTTCGCAGAACCGCAACGCGTCGCCGCCGGAATGGACGACACCGGACACGGTGAAACCGGGCATTCGCTCGACGTACACCCGATGCGCGTCGGCGGCCACCGGTTCGTCCTCGACGACCAGCACCTTGATCATCGTGTCGGCTCCTTCGGCGGGATTTTCAGCGGCAAGCGCACGGTGAACACCGCGCCCTCTTCGCGGCCGACGTCGATCGTCCCACTGTGCCGCCGCACCGCCTGACCCACCAGTGCCAAGCCGAGTCCGTGCCCGTCCTCCGGTTTGGTCGACCAGCCGCGCCGGAAGACGTCCTCGACGTCGTCCACCCCCGGGCCGGTGTCGGCGACCCGCAGCAGCAGTTCGCCGTCGTCGGCTCGCACGGTGACCTCGACCCCGGGCCGTCCGCCGTCGCCGGCGTTCCCCGCCGCGGCGTCGATCCCGTTGTCGATCAGGTTCCCGAGGATGGTCACCAGGTCTCGCGGCGGGACGCCGGTGTCCGAGTCTTCCATGACCGTGTCGGGCGTGATCGTGAACTCGACGCCACGCTCGCTCGCCTCCGCCGCCTTGCCGAGCAGCAACGCCGCGAGCACCGGTTCGGCGACCGCGCCGACCACGCGGTCGGTGAGTTCCTGCGCCAGCGCGAGTTCCTCGGTGGCGAACTCGACGGCCTGTTCGGGGCGGCCGATCTCGACCAGCGAAACGACGGTGTGGAGCCGGTTCGCCGCCTCGTGCGCCTGCGACCGCAGCGCCTCGGCCAGTCCGCGCACCGTGGTCAGTTCCCCGGTCAGCGCCTGGAGTTCCGTGTGATCGCGCAGGATCACGACGGTGCCCATCGCCTTTCCCCGCGCGCGCACCGGCGCCGTGCTGACGACGAGCACCCTGGCCTCGGTGAGGTGGAGTTCGTCGGTGCGCTCCTCCCCGGAGGTGAACGCTTCGACGAGGTCTTCCGGAACGTCCAATGAGGACAGTGCCCGGCCGACCGGATCGTCGTCGACCCCCAGCAGCGCGCGGGCACCGTCGTTGCACAGCACCACTCGCCCGTCGCCGCCGACGAGCAGCAGGCCTTCGCGCACGGAATGCAGGACGGCTTCGTGGTACTCGAACAGGTTGCTCAGTTCCTCGGGCGCGATCCCCCTGGTCTGCCGCCGGAGCCGGGCGCTGACCAGGTAACTGCCGATCCCGCCGACCACCAGCACCGCCACCGCGACCCCGAGCAGCGGCCACAGCCGTTCCCGCAGTTCGGCGTCGATCGCTTCGACGGTGATGCCGACCGACACCAGCGCGACGACCTGCCCCGCGGCGCCGCGCACCGGGACCACGACACGTTCGGACGGGCCGAGCGAACCGGCGTAGGTCTCCAGTACCCGGCCGCCGCGTTGCGCCTCGCCGATGTTCCCGATGAACGGCCTGCCGATCAGCTCCGGATTCGGGTGCGTGTAGCGGATTCCGTTCTTGTCCATGATGGTCACGAAATCCACGTCCGTGTCCGCGCGGACACTCTGCGCGAACGGCTGCAACGTGGAAGTGGGGTCCGATGTGGACAATGCCGCCAGCACCCCTGGCGCGTCCGCGACCGCTTCGGCGACCGCGATCACCTTGTCTTCCGCCCGGTCTTCGGTGGCGCGGACGGAATCGAGATAGGCGAAGGCCACCCCCGCCGCGACGAGGACGAAGAGCACGACGAGCTGGAGAATCAGCAGCTGGCGGGCGAGACTGCCGCGTCTGGTCCGGTTCCGCGTCGTCGAGGGCACCCGCTCATACCAGCACACCGCCACCGGCGCCGCCCACCGCGCCCGGCCGGAATTCCCCGGAAACCACTCGCGCGAACTCAATGAACACAACCGTGACCCAGCTCACCTGCCCGGGTGATAGTGACCGGCAATCCCACGAACACCCCCTGAGCTGGAGGCAAAGGTGCCTACAACGCCCGAAGCGGCGCCGCGTCGCCGAGACAAGATGCACTACCTGTACCTGGCCGTGATCGCGGCGGTCGTCCTCGGCGTCATCGTCGGGTTCGCCGCGCCGGGTCTGGCCAAGGAACTCAAGCCACTCGGCACCGGCTTCGTCAACCTGATCAAGATGATGATCTCCCCCATCATCTTCTGCACCATCGTGCTCGGCATCGGATCGGTGGCGAAGGCCGCGAAGGTCGGCAAGGTCGGGTTGCTGTCGCTCGGCTACTTCCTGATGATGTCGACGTTCGCGCTCGCGATCGGCCTCGTCGTCGGCAACCTCCTGCACCCGGGCGAGGGCCTGCATCTCGACCCGGCCGCCGCCGCGAAGGCGCACACACAGGCCGAAGGCGGCGAAGGCTCCGTCGACTTCCTGCTCGGCATCATCCCGACCAGCTTCGGCTCCGCGTTCACCGAAGGCCAGGTGCTGCAGACGCTGCTGGTCGCCCTGCTCGCCGGGTTCGCCGTCCAGAAGCTGGGCACGAAGGGCGAGCCGATCCGCCGCGGCATCGAGCACATCCAGCGGCTCGTCTTCCGGATCCTCGCGATGATCATGTGGGCCGCCCCGGTCGGCGCGTTCGGCGCGATCGCCGCCGTGGTCGGAGAGACCGGCTGGGGCGCGCTGCGCAGCCTCGCCGTCATCATGATCGGCTTCTACCTGACCTGCCTGGTGTTCGTGTTCGGCGTGCTCGGTTCGGTGCTGTGGCTCGGCGCGCGGATCAACATCTTCACCCTGCTCCGCTATCTCGGCCGTGAATTCCTGCTGATCCTGTCGACCTCGTCGTCCGAATCGGCCCTGCCGCGCCTGATCGCGAAGATGGAGCACCTCGGGGTCTCCAAGCCGGTCGTCGGGATCACCGTGCCCACCGGGTACTCGTTCAACCTCGACGGCACGGCCATCTACCTGACCATGGCGACGCTGTTCATCGCGACCGCGCAGGACCAGCCGCTGTCGCTCGGCGAGCAGATCTCCTTGCTGCTGTTCATGATCATCGCGTCGAAGGGCGCCGCGGGCGTCAGTGGCGCCGGGATCGCCACCCTCGCCGGCGGGCTCCAGTCGCACCGGCCGGAACTGGTCGACGGCGTCGGCTTCATCCTCGGCATCGACCGGTTCATGTCCGAGGCTCGCGCGCTGACCAACTTCGCGGGCAACGCCGTCGCCACCGTCCTGGTCGGAACCTGGACCAAGGAGTTCGACCGCGAACGGGCCAATCAGGTCTTCAGCGGGCAGGCACCGTTCGACGAAGCCACCCTGATCGACGATCACGTCTCGGATCCCCACGAGGACAGTGACGGAGACAGGGAGAAAGCCGTGGCGCGCGTGTAGCGCACGGCGAGAACGAAACCGCGGTGCGAGGGTCCCCCGTCCTCGCACCGCGGTTTCTTCGTTCCGGCAAACTGAACGCATGCCGGACGCCATCGACCGCTACGTGCTCACGCGGTACTCGAAGCTGCTGAACGGCAACTTCGCCGGGATGATGAGCGGACCCGAACGCGAGATATTCCTGCGAGACCTCGTCGAGGACGCCGCGCGGATCACCGACGACGAACTCGAAGAGCTGTTCGCGGCGGACTGGCGGCCGCGGATCACCGCGGCGTGGCTCATCGGCGTCGGCCGCCGTACCGCGTGGCGCGGCCGCATCCGGGAACTGTTCCTGGAAAGCGGCTTGGTGTTCGCCGGGCAGGGCTACTGCTTCGCGCTGGCGAGATTCGGCACCCTCGCCGACGCCGAGATCCTCGTGTCCTATCTGGACCATTACCTCGCCCGGCCGGACCTGCGCTACGACCAGGAATGGGCGCTCGCGGCCCTGCACCACATCGACGCCGACCTCACGACCGCGTACACGTCACGCTATCTGCGTCCGGGCGGCCTCTGGGAAAGCTGGTCCGCGAAGAACAGCACGGACCTGCCCTTCCACAAGATGTACTTCGACCTGTTGTGCTCGCACGTCCAGCGCGCCGTGCACACGGCAGGCGTCAGGCGCTGACCTTCTCGTCGTAGACGACGCGGGACGCGGCGATCGAGTCGCGGTGGCGCTCGGCCCAGGTCAGCAAGCCGCTCAACGACGCATAGAGTTCTTTCGCCATCGCTGTGGCCTCGTACTCCACCTTCGGCGGCACTGTCGGATACACGGTGCGCACGAGCAGCCCGTCGCGTTCGAGGTTCCGCAACGTCAGCGTGAGCATCCGCCTGCTGATCCCCTCCACCGACCGCTCCAGTTCGGTGAACCGCACCGGACCGCGCGTGGCCTCCAGCAGGATGCCGATCGCCCACTTCCCGCTGATCCGGTTGATCACCTCGAGCACGGTGCACACCTCGAGTTTTTCCGGGTCGACGACCCTGGCCTGCGCGGTCACATCGGTGTTCCCCTGGGACATGAAAGTGCCTCCTTCCGGCAAGGAAGAGAGTCACACAAGATGGGCGCTGTTACAAGTGATGCACCAAGGCATCACCTGGGAATTTCAAGGGATTCTTCATGCCACAGCGCGCTCTCGCCCTCGCCGTCCTTTGCGCCGTCTCGCTGATGGTCGTCCTCGACGGCTCGATCGTCGCCGTCGCGCTGCCCGCGATCCAGAACGACCTCGGCTTCACACCGTCCACGCTGGCCTGGGTGGTGAACGCCTACCTGATCGCGTTCGCCGGGCTTCTCCTGTTGTCCGGCAGACTGGGCGACCTGCTGGGCCGGAAACGGGTCTTCCTGGCCGGACTCGGCGTGTTCACCCTCGCTTCGCTGCTCTGCGGAATCGCACAGGACCAAACGCAGCTCATCGTGTTCCGTTTCCTCCAGGGTGCGGGCGGCGCGCTCGCGTCGGCCGTGGTGCTCGGCATGATCACCACCCTCTACCCGGAACCGCGGGCACGGGCGAAGGCCATCGGCGTCTACAGCTTCACCCAGGCCGCGGGCTCGTCGATCGGGCTCATCGCGGGCGGCACGCTCACCCAGCTGCTCGACTGGCACTGGACGTTCTTCATCAACCTGCCGATCGGCGCGGCCGCGCTCGTGCTGGCCGTCCGGCTGCTCGCGGACGACCGAGGCCCCGGTCTGCGCGGCGGGACCGACGTCACCGGCGCCGGACTGGTCACCGGCGGACTGATGCTGCTGATCTACACGATCGTCAAGGCCGAGGAGTACACCTGGGCCGACGCCCGCACGCTCGGGCTGTTCGCGGCGTCGCTGCTGCTGCTCGCCGGATTCGTGCTCCGGCAGGCCAAGGCGCGTCAACCGTTGCTGCCGCTGCGGATCTTCCGGCTCCGGGCGGTGTCCGGGGCGAACACGGTGATGGTCCTGATGGTCGCCGGGCTGTTCGGCTTCCAGTTCATCACCGCGCTCTACCTGCAGCGCGTGCTCCGGCTCGACGCGCTGAGCACCGGGTTCGCCTTCCTGCCGGCCCCGCTCTCGATCGCGGTGATGTCGCTGGTCTTCGCCGAGCGGCTGAATCACCGCTTCGGGGCAAGAACGGTGCTCGTCACCGGGCTTTCACTGGTCGCGCTGGCGCTGGGCTTCCTCGCCACCGTCGAGGCGGACGGGAACTACGCGACGGACGTCCTGCCCGCGCTCGTCCTGATGGGGATCGGGTTCGGCGCGGCGATGCCGGCGCTGATGGGACAGGCGATGTCCGGCGTCACCCCCGCCGACACCGGGGTCGCTTCGGGACTGATCAACACCACGCAGCAGATCGGCGCGGCGATCGGGACGGCGGTGCTCGCGACCGCCGCCGCGTCCCGCACCGGATCGCTACTGGCCGAAGGCACCGCGGTGGCCGAAGCGCTCACAAGCGGCTACAGGACCGCGTACGCGTTGAGCGCCGGGCTGCTCGCTCTCGCGGTCTTCGTCGAGGCCGTGGCTTTGCGTACTCGGAAGGCTCAGGAACTGATCGTCGCGTAAGCCCATTCGGAGACCTCGCCGCCGAGCCGCACCTCGGCGGCGCCTCCGGGTTTCCAGACCCCGCTGCCGCCGAACGCGGCCATCCCGCCGGTTTTGCCGGAATACTGGGAAAGCACGACCCACATCCCATACCCGGCCGCGACGCCGACCTGGTCGAGCAGCCGCTGTTCCTGTCCCTCACCGAAGAGCGCGCTGAGGACGTAGACCTCGGCGCCGGCTTCGGCGAGCTCCCTGGCGTGATCCGGATTCGCGGCGTCGAGACAGATCGCGAGACCGAGGCGCCTGCCGCCGGCCTCGACGATCACCTGGCGATCGCCCGGTGCGAACAGCTCTTCCTCGCTGTTGTGCAGATTGCGTTTCGCATAGGTGGCAACGGTTTCCCCGTCCGTCCCGAGGACGAGCGAACCGATGTACCGCCGCCCGTCCTCCACGAGTGGGAGCCCGATGACGGCGTGGACACCGCTGGCCCGGCACGCCTCCCGAAGCGGATCGAGGCGGGGATCTTCCTGGGTCAGCCACAGGCCGGGGTCGGCGGCGAGCGCCTCGAACTCCAAGCCAGTCAAGGAAAGTTCGGGGAAGACGCAGAGATCGGCTTCCGCGATCCGGAGGAGCCTCGTGTGTTCGGCGATGTTCGCGGAAAGGTCTGCGGGGACGGTGAACGGCTGCACGGTCGCGACACGCATGGCGGGAGCCTAACCTGTGGCCGCTCCCAGATACCCCCGTAATCCGTTCTGCCCCCGCCGCATCATGAGCGCGTGGTTGATCCGGAAAACCGGCCTCGCGACACGGTCGAGCTTGCGCAGCAACGGTTTCCGCGCCTCGACCTCCTGTGTGATGTCCAGCCTGGTGCCGCTTTCCACCGCGACGAGAGCGCCGGCCAGCGTCCCTTCCAGATCACCGCTGAGCAGGACCCGGACCCGGCCCGCCCGTTCGTCCTGCCGGTCTCGGTGCATCCGCACGGTCAACGCGTACGGCAGCCTGGACCGGCAGACGAGTTCGGCGGTGTCCTCGTCGACCTGGCTGACCGAACGGACGTCACGCCACCACAGCGGATAGGCGGCCAGGTCGACGACGGCGTCGAACACCGCTTGGGGCGAAGCGGGGAGCAGCCACGTGTCGCGGAAGCGGTACCAACCGCCTCCGCGACCCGTGAGCGAGCCCGTCATACCTCCGCCGACACCAGGTTCCGGCCGTCCATGGTCACGACCTCGACCGAGGCCACGTCGTCGGGGGCGACCAGTGCCGAACCGTCGACGCCGGTGCCCTCGCGCTGTCCCTTCTCCGAAACGAGCCAGCTGCCGGCGTTGACCCGCTCGCCGCTCCTGGTCACCACGACGAGCGCACATTTCTCGCCTTCGCGGACCCCTGTCGCCTTGGCGTGGAGCCGTACCCAGCCCGCGGCCGGAACCACCCGGACCGCCAGCTGCACTCCGGTGACCCGGTTGGTGGCCGCGAGATCGCGGGTGCCCGGCACCGGGGCCGTCACCGCGGGCACCGGCAGGGCCACCGTCGACGGCTCCGGTGTGCTCTGCCTGCCGACCAGCACCCCGGCGCCCAGCGCGACGACGACCAGTACGGCAGCGCCGGCCACGGCGAGGAACCGGCGAGGCTTCCGCTCCTGCGTGCCTTCTTCGTCGCGGACCTGACGCAACGTGCGCTGCAGCAGCAGATCACCGCCGTCGGGAGGACCTTCGAGGAATGCCTCCGGCGGCACTTCGTCGAGGTGATACCGCAGCTCCGACAGCTCGCGAACCTCACGACGGCACGTCGCGCAGTTCGCCAGATGGGTCTCGAAAGTGGCCGCTTCCGCCGGGGTCAGCCCACCGAGGACGTAGGCGGCGAGCTGGCCCTGGTCATGTCCGACCGCGCTCATCGCGCCACCTCCTTCCCTGGTCCCGACATGACGGCTCTGAGCGCCCGTAACGCGTAATAAGATCTCGACTTAACGGTACCCGGGGCCACGCCCAGGGATCTCGCCGCTTCGGCCACCGTGCGGCCCCGGTAGTAGATCTCCACCAGTACCTCACGATGTTCCGTGGAGAGGCCGTCCATCGCCCCGAGCACGGCCATGGAGTCCACGACGCTCTGCGCGTGGTCCCGCTCCACCGCCGGGGTGGGCACGCCTTCCTCCGGCTCCGCGACTTCCGGCGGCCGTGCCGCCCTGGCCCGCGCGCGGTCGGTGATGATGTTCCGGGCGACCGTGAGCAGCCAGCCCCGCACCGATCCCTTCGCGTCGTTCTGCAGGTCTTCGGCGTGTTTCCAGGCCCGGACCAGGGTTTCCTGCACGACGTCCTCCGCGGCCGCGCGGTCCCCGGTCAGCCTCGTCGCGTACGCCAGCAGGCTTCGCCCGTGTTCGGCGTACAAGTGCCGGACCAAGTCCTCGCCTTTGGCCTTTTTGGGCCGCCAGCCTCCGATCGCCACTCGCGTCCTCCCGACGGTCTTCTGGGTCGGCGAGGACAGTACTGCAACCCGCAGGGGCAGAGTGGATCGTTCGGCGCGCGCCGCGATCGAACTGTGCATCGGCACCGGCCTCTCCTCGGTTCTCCATGGCCGCCTCCTCTTGCCTCCCACACGGACGGCGTCGCGGAACGGTTCACCCAGGGCCTTGTCGATCACCGGACGCGCTCGTATGCTGACGCCTCCGGATTCCGCCGCCGCCTGATTCCCGGGAGGGTTCGAGGCGTGCCAAGGAAACTCGCGGCCGTTCTGCTGGCCGTCGCTTTCATGTCGGGATGCGGTGGGGAACCCGGTTTCACCGCGACGCTGACCGATCCGGTGAACGTCGACCTGAGCTGGCCCGACGACGATCCGAACGTCGCGGGGCGGATCGTCGAGTACACCACCGATCCGCACGGCGAGTACACGATCCTGCGGTTCGTGCCGCCGCGGCAGACGACCTACCGGCATCCGGACCTGATGCCGGAAACGCGGTTCTACTACCGGGTCCGGCCGTTCTACGGCGCCGCGTCAGATCCTGTCACCGTCTCCGGCCCCGCTGCTCCTGCCGCGCCCGGACCCGCCGGGTCACTGCGGACCGGCGACCGATCAGCCGCTCCGGCCTCGTTCCGGGCCGAGCCCGCGCCGGAGGACATGGTGCGGTTCAGCTGGACGGACCACTCCACCGACGAGGACGGTTTCCTCGTGGAGATCAAGAAACCCGGCGCGGCCGAGTTCGTGCCGGTCGAGGTCTCGGATCCGGGGACGACGTCGGCCGGGCTCGCTTCGATGCCGGGCGAGGAGGGCGCTTCGTACCGGCTGCGCGCGTTCTACTACGGGCCCGCCTCGCCGGTGCTGGACCGGACCACGGGGAAGGCACCTGCCTAGTTCCCGCGTGCAATGAAGGGGCCTTTCATAGCAAATTTTGCTATGAAAGGCCCCTTCATTGCACTAGGTGACTCAGGCGAGAACGGTCTTCAAGAACTGCCCGGTGTAGCTCTCTTCGACCGAAGCGACGTACTCCGGCGTGCCCTCCGCGATCACGGTGCCACCGCCGGAACCGCCCTCGGGACCCATGTCGATGATCCAGTCCGAGGTTTTGATGACGTCGAGGTTGTGCTCGATGACGATCACCGTGTTGCCCTTGTCCACCAGGCCGTTGATCACGCCGATCAGCTTGCTGATGTCCTCGAAGTGCAGACCGGTGGTCGGCTCGTCGAGGATGTACACCGTCTTGCCGGTGGACCGCTTCTGCAGCTCGCTGGCGAGTTTGACGCGCTGCGCCTCACCGCCCGACAGCGTCGGCGCGGGCTGCCCGAGCCGGACGTAGCCGAGGCCGACGTCGACGAGGGTCGCGAGGTGCCGGTGGATCGCCTTGATCGGCTCGAAGAACTCGGCCGCCTCCTCGATCGGCATGTTCAGCACGTCCGCGACGGTCTTGCCCTTGTAGTGCACCTCGAGGGTTTCGCGGTTGTACCGGTCGCCCTTGCAGACCTCACACGGGACGTAGACGTCCGGCAGGAAGTTCATCTCGATCTTGATCGTGCCGTCACCGGCGCAGGCCTCGCACCGGCCGCCCTTGACGTTGAAGGAGAACCGGCCCTGCTGGTAGCCGCGCACCTTCGCCTCGGTGGTCGCGGCGAACAGCTTGCGCACGTGGTCCCAGACGCCGGTGTACGTCGCCGGGTTGGACCGCGGGGTGCGGCCGATCGGCGACTGGTCGACGCGGACCAGCTTGTCGACGCCCGCCAGCCCGTTCACCCGGGTGTGACGGCCCGGGACCTGACGCGCGCCGTTGAGCTTGTTCGCGAGCACGGTCGCGAGGATGTCGTTGACCAGCGTGGACTTCCCGGAACCCGAGACACCGGTGACCGACACGAGGCAGCCGAGCGGGAACGACACGTCGAGACCGCGCAGGTTGTGCTCGCGCGCGCCGACAACGGTCAGCTGACGCTTCTTGTCGATCGGGCGCCGGATCGCCGGGACCTCGATCTTGCTGCGGCCCGAAAGGTACGCGCCGGTGATCGAGTCCTTGTTCCGCAGGATCTTCTTGTACGGTCCACTGTGGACGATGTGGCCACCGTGCTCACCGGCGCCCGGGCCGATGTCGACCACCCAGTCGCTGGAGCGGATGGTGTCCTCGTCGTGCTCGACGACGATCAGCGTGTTGCCGAGGTCACGCAGTCGGACCAGCGTCTCGATCAACCGGTGGTTGTCCCGCTGGTGCAGCCCGATCGACGGCTCGTCCAGCACGTACAGCACGCCGACCAGACCGGAACCGATCTGCGTGGCGAGCCGGATGCGCTGCGCCTCGCCGCCGGACAGCGTCCCGGAAGCGCGATCGAGCGAGAGGTAGTTGAGCCCGACGTCGAGGAGGAAGCGCAGCCGCGCCTGGATCTCCTTCAGCACCGCGCCGGCGATCACCGTCTCGCGTTTGCCGAGCTCCAGCTCGTCGAGGAACTGCGACGCCTCCGCGATCGAGAGCGCGCAGACCTCGGCGATCGACCGGTCGCCCTGTGTCTTGTGCTCCAGGGTGACGGCGAGGATCTCCGGCTTGAGCCGCGTGCCCTGACAGGCCGGGCACGGCACCTCGCGCATGTAGCCCTCGTACCGCTCACGCATGTACTCGGACTCTGTCTGCTCCTGGCGCCGCTCGAGGAACGGGATGACACCCTCGAAGGCCGCGTAGTACGAACGCTGGCGGCCGTAGCGGTTCTTGTAGCGGACGTGGACCTGCTCGTCGACACCGTGCAGAACGGCCTTCTGCACCTTCGCCGGCAGCTTGCGCCACGGGGTGTCCATCCGGAAGCCGATGGTCTCCGAAAGCGATTCGAGCAGGCGGATGAAGTAGTCCGCGCTCTGGCCGCCCGCCCACGGCGCGATGGCGCCCTCACCCAGGGACATCTCGTCGTCCGGGACCACGAGTTCCGGGTCGACCTCCTTGCGGACGCCGATACCGGTGCAGTCGGGGCAGGCGCCGTACGGCGCGTTGAAGGAGAACGACCGCGGCTCGAGGTCCTCGATCGCCAGCGGGTGGCCGTTGGGGCAGGCCAGGTTCTCGGAGAAGCCGCGCACGCGATGCGGGTCGTTCTCCGGCAGGTCGACGAACTCCAGCTCGATCAGGCCGTCGGCCAGCCGCAGCGCCGTCTCGACCGAGTCGGTGAGCCGCTGCCGCGAGCTGGTCTTCACCGAGAGCCTGTCGATGATGACGGCGATCTGGTGCTTTTCCTGCTTCTTCAGCTTCGGCGGGTCGGTGAGCGGGTGGATCGTCCCGTCGACCACGACTCGCGCGTAGCCCTGCTGCTGCAGGTTCTCGAAGAGGTCGAGGTACTCCCCCTTGCGCCCGCGCACGACCGGCGCGAGCACCTGGAAGCGAGTGCCCTCTTCCATCGCGAGCACCTGGTCGACGATCTGCTGCGGGGTCTGCTTGCTGATCGCCTCGCCGCACTGCGGGCAGTGCGCCTTGCCGGCGCGGGCGTAGAGCAGACGCAGGTAGTCGTAGACCTCGGTGATGGTGCCGACGGTCGAACGCGGGTTGCGCGAGGTGGACTTCTGGTCGATCGACACCGCGGGCGACAGGCCCTCGATGAAGTCGACGTCCGGCTTGTCCATCTGGCCGAGGAACTGGCGCGCGTACGCCGACAGCGACTCGACGTACCGGCGCTGCCCTTCGGCGAAGATGGTGTCGAAGGCGAGGCTCGACTTCCCGGACCCGGACAGACCGGTGAACACGATCAGGCTGTCGCGGGGCAGGTCGAGATCCACACCGCGGAGGTTGTGCTCGCGGGCGCCGCGAACAACGAGGCGATCAGCCACGCCAGGGTCCCTTCAGGTTTCATTCTCAGCTGCGGTCGCCGACCCGGTCGATAGCTGCACGGGCGGCCGCCTCCATGCTACGAGGCACCACCGACAGAAACTGGTTCCGAGTCTTTGACCTGCGGTTTTCCGGGCTTATCGCGTCGATCCCGGCGAGCGGTGAGCCACCGGTGAACCGGTCGTTCCACGCCCGCGGTGACCGCCCAGCCCCCGAATACGGCGGCGGCCAGCACGATGGGGAGACGCAGCCAGCCGGGGACGCCGACGTTCAGCAGGGCACGGGCCAGGATGTAACCGAGTTCCTGGTGCACCAGATAAAGACCATACGAGATGCCCGCGAGCCAGGTGACAGCCGGGGCGATCCGGGACAGACCGGGGAACCGCCAGTCCGGCCCGCGCGCGGCCAGGCACACCAGCACCAGCATGATCGCGAACCCGGCGGCCGACGGCCAGCGCTCGGGATCGTTCGGCAGGGTCTGGTGGAACGGGAAGACCTGCAGATCCTGCGCCGCGCAGGCGGCGAGCAGGAACAGCGCGAGATGCCAGTGCGCCAGCCGTCGTTTCGCCCACAGCCAGATCGCGATCCCGATCGCGAAGACATGCACACGATGCAGGCCGAGCCCGTAGTAGAAGGTCTCGACGAGCTTCGGCGTGGAAACCGGGTCGAACACGACGAACCGGAGGACCAGCGGGACCAGGATCAGCGCCCACAGCAGCCCGACGGTGAGCCGATGGGTGCGCCACCGGCGCGGCCACAGCAGCGCCGCGGCGGTGAACGCGACAAGCTGGACCGGCAGCGTCCAATAGGCGCCGTCGAGGTAGTAGAAGAGTTCGTAACGCCAGCCCCATTCCTGGACCATGCCCAGGTTGGCGAGCAGATCGGCGCCGGTGGGGACGTACCAGGGCGACGGATCGGACGGCGGACCGTGCGGCACGCCGAACAGGAAACCGGTGAGGCCCGGCGGGAACGACAGGCCGCTGAACCGGATCGTCGCGTACCGGGCGACGACGTAGGTGACGAGCACCGCCACCAGATACGCGGGCACCAGCCGTGCGACCCGGTTCCACAGCCACCGCCCCGGCCTCCCCTTCCGGAGGCTCGCGCAGACGAAGAACGCGGAAATCACCAAAAGGATGGCCGCGCCGAACTGAGCGGTCACCCGAAAGGGGTAGCCCACCAGTTCCGGATGCAGAAGTGCCCCCTGATGGGTGACATGCCCGAGCATGACCGCGAAGACGGCGACAACGCGAAGGACGTCCCAGCTGATCTTGCGCGAGGCGCGTGGCGAGGCGTCGGGCACGAGCGTCCTGTGGTTCGGCTGGCGGGGCGACGCGAGCCTACGTCCTGCCCCTGTGCGCCACCTGTGCGGGTGGAACCGCTTGCAGGCGAACGACTACCGTGTGCGGTGTGAACATCGTCGAGACCTACACCGGGCATGTCGACCCCGGCGGCGACGCCGCCCGCCGCACCCTGGACGCGCTCACCATCACGAAGCTGTCGGTCGGCCCGATGGACAACAACGCGTATCTGCTCGTCTGCCGCGCCGAGAACGAGGCGCTGCTGATCGACGCCGCGAACGACCCGGAACGGATCTCCGACCTCATCGGCCACGGCCCCGACCGGCCCGCGCTGAAGACCGTCGTGACCACCCACCAGCACCAGGACCACTGGCAGGCCCTCGGCGCCGTCGCCGGCGCGAACGGCGCGAACACCGCCGCCCACCCGCTGGACGCCGGGCCGCTGCCGATCCCGCCGGACTTCCTCGTCGAACACGGCGACACGGTCAAGGTCGGGCAGGTCACCCTCGAGGTGATCCACCTGCGCGGCCACACCCCCGGCTCCATCGCGCTGCTGTACCGCGACCCGGCCGGGCACCCGCACCTGTTCACCGGCGACTCGCTGTTCCCCGGCGGCGTCGGCAAGACTGGGTCGCCGGAGGAATTCAAGTCGCTGATCGACGACGTCGAGTCGCGGATCTTCGGCGAACTGCCGGACGAGACTTGGTTCTACCCTGGCCACGGGGACGACTCGACGCTGGGTGAGCAGCGCCCGCAGGTCGAGGAGTGGCGCGAACGCGGCTGGTGAACTGGCCGGGCGTGTCATCGACGCCCAGACAACGTTCGCCGCACGACTATCACAGCGTCAAGATCCAGTCGCCCTCGCAAGCTCGAACGAGGTGCATTCTGCAGCGCCAGTTCGGCGGGCTGGAACGAAGCCGTTCAGACGCCGACTACTTCGACCACGTTGCCCGGGCCTTTGAAGCCGTCCTCGTTGCGGGTGCAGCGCAACAGTCCGCGTGAGGATGCGATAGCGGCAGCGGAACTATTTCGGAACTCGCGCTGGGTGATCACCTTCACGAAGCCGGCGTAGCCCGATGAGCTACACCGCCGAACTGATTGACGCCGCGAACCTGATCACTCACAAAGGGCAGCGCCTGCCACCTGCTCGGAGGACGGCTTCCGCCGCCACGTTGCTTGATACTGAAAGAGTTCAAACAATGTCGCCGCCCACGGGGAGGAAGGCGGATGCACCCCGTTCGTCCGCTGGTCGCGGTCAAGGCCAAGGTCGGAGAGTTGAGCGCTCTGAGCAACCTGCGATCCCCTCAAGACGCGCAGGTGAGCGTGCTGGTCGAACTGCTCGATTCCGTGGCGCCGACCGGAGGCCGGATCCTCCCCGCGCTCGTTCGGGCGGCCGTGCGGGCCGCGTCTCACGGCCGCCCCTTGTGGATCGACACCACCTGGCTGACAGCCGGCAGCCCGCTGGCACAGCAGCCAGGAGGGGTATTCGAGTTTCTCGACCATGCCATCGAGTTCGCCGCGCAGGCCGAGCTCGGGCTCTTCGCACCTGACGTCGCCTACTTGATTCCTGTCGTCGCTCTTGACGCCTCGGAGTACGAGTTACGCAGAGTGCGTCTGCTGCTCGAACACCAGGATCGCGACATCGCCATCCGGCTCCCTCACTCGGGTGGACCGCTACGCGAACTCCTCGGGCGGATCGACTCGATCATGAAGTCGACGGGCACGCGACCGGGGCAGGTCCATACGATCCTCGACGCCGGCTTCGTCGAGACCGTCCGCCCGGGCCAAGCCACCGCGGCAGCCGAAACGGCCTCGGCGTTGTCCGACCTGCTCGGCCCCGCCACGACCACGCTTCTGGCCGGATCCATCCCAGCCCGGCGAACCACCTACGTGACGACCGAACGCGATCGCCCGGAAGTCACCCTCTGGAACGAAACACACCACGCCAGTGCGAACGGGGTCAGCTACGGCGACTACGGCGTGACGCATCCGCTGCCGCCGAGGTCCGATGGCAACCCGAGAACCCCGAATCCGTACCTCTGTTACACCGTGCCGGGAAAGACCGTGCTGTTGCGCCGCAAAGTCGAAGAAGGCGACGATCCCGCCGAGCGATTCACAGATCTGGTCGAGGAGCTGGCCGAACGAAACGATTTCGCCGGGCCGGACTACTCATGGGGCGACGGGGAACTGGCGCGATGCCGACGCACAGGAGGGAGAACCGCCGGGTCAGTCTCTCGCTGGGTCGCCATGGCTACCTCCCACCACATCGAACATGTGGCACGGAGATCCGCCACCGATCTCTGACTCGACTCGAGCAACGTCACCCAGTGGCGGCCGGATCATGGATCCAGCAAAGCTCCCCTGTCGCCGGAAGGTCCCCCAGCGCCTTGACCTCGCAGGCCAGGCGCGAGAGAACCTCGGCCTTCGACCCCGGCCACGCCACGAAGTCGCGATCCGTACCCACCAGGTCGCCGGGAAGCGCGCCTCGGTCCATCAAGGCCTCCACCACCGAGAGCAGCGCTGTGGTTCTCTCCGCGATGGTCGCGCCTTCGCCCACCTTCGCTCCCGCCACGGCGACCACGACCGAGAGTCCGACCCGATCTTCTCGCGCGTAGTCGAGCAGCGACTCCAAGCCCAGGTCATCGGCCATGTTCACTCCCCTGGCCCATCAGTGAAAAAGCGATGCCGTACTGCTCCCGCGGCCGGCAAGGCCCCGCGAACGTGTGCTCGACGACGCCACGCCGGATTTCGAGCAGACGCCGATCACCGTCCGGCGGCCGGATCACGCGCTCGCACTCGGTTTGTTCCGTATACCACCAGCAGGCGTCGGGAACGTGGTCATCGAACGTGACGCTGACGTTGAGTCCCGCCTTGACCTTGCCTTCGTTGTCGACGACACCTGGCGCAATCCCGTGATGGTCGACGTCGATGTTGATCCACCGCCTCTCGCCGTCCAGATCGTCATCGCACACGAGGGAGACGAACTCGTGCCGCTCGCCTTTGCGCAGCGGTTTCGGGAAGCGCAGATCCACAGCATCCGCCGAGGTCTCGACGCGGCATCCCAAGATCGCTTTGACGGGACCCGACACTTCGGCGGGAGCCCGCGTCGTGTAGCCGTCGACGTCGTTCTCGCAGGCGACGACAGTTCGCACCGCCAACCGGCGATATGCCCTTCCATACCGCATTTCCACGTTCACGAGCAGGCGTTCCAGGAACACCGGCTGACAGACGAAGGCCCGATGCTCCGAGAACCGGCTCGGCGCCCCCACGCTTGACGACAAGAAACTCCTCCTGACCGTGAAAGATCAGAACCGGCGAAGGCTTTCGCCGACCGTCGCACTCAAGGTGTACTAGTACACCACATCCGGCGGGTTCGAGAAATGGCCGTCGCAACGTTCCGCCACCACGGCCCGAACCACAGCGCGATGCCGTCCTACGGATACGACCCCGGCACAGCGGATACGGCGAGATCAGCGAACCGGCTTGGCGTCCTCCGCCGGTCGGCATGGTCCGCCCGGGTTACAGGGCGCGCGACGATCCACCGGGCGGTCTGGTCGTTCTGGAGCGTCCCGTACCGGCGCAGGCACGGAAGACACCGGCCTGGCAACGGCTCGCGCCGCTCGAGGACTACAACCTCGCGGTCGACGGTACCTTCCCGGCGCACGCTACTGGGGCGGTGACACCACGGACGCGCGAAAAGCGATCTCCGATACATCGACCAGCTCGCGGAGAGCGTTAAAAACCATTCTCCCGCCGACTTCGAGATCGTTCGACGCGCATTCGGCGATCAGTAACGATAGCGCGAGGAATACAACCTCTCCGACACCAAGGACGTCTTCAAGGAATCAACTCTCCGGCAGGAGGTCATCGCCATGACCATCACCCTACGACGCGCACTCGCCGCCACCGCGCTGATGTTGGCCGGCGCCCTCGCCGCGGTCGCACCCGTTTCCGCGACGGCGCAACAGATCCCCACGATGACGAACATCCGCACCGGCCAGAACCCCGGGTTCGACCGGATCGTGCTCGACCTGACCGCGGGTCCGGCTCCCGCCGTCCGGTACGAACTCGTCGACGAGTTGATCGCCGACGGTTCGGGCGAAATCGTCTGGCTGACCGGGGAATACTTCATCGCGGTCACCGCGACTCCGGCGGCCGCGCACGACGACGCCGGGAATCCGACCTATCCCGGGCCGCAGAAGTTCCGGACCCGTGCCCTGCGCAATGTCATGGCGGTCGCGGTCACCGGCGACTACGAAGGTACCTTGTCGATCGGTCTCGGCGTCCGGTCGAGGACACCGGTCACGGTGTTCACCTTGACGTCGCCGAACCGGGTCGTCATCGACGTCCGTCATTGATCACGGGCGGGAATCCGTGAATGCTTTTCGCCGGTCGCTTGCTTTCCGGTGATCAAAATCCTTTTCGGATTCCCGCGGTGAAAAACCCGGGCCGCCCCAACGGGCGAATTTTCGAAAAATCACGTATCTGCCGTCCGGTATCGCGTTCCTTCCTTCCGTCAGCATCAACGCCGCTGCGAAGGAGAACCTCATGCCGACCCCACGCAATCCCGATACCCCGTCCTTGGGTTCGGGTGGCGACAATCTCGAAGCGGGCCCGGGCAGTTCGGGCCTGGGAAGCTTCTCGAACAGCGAAATCGGCGAACTGGTCACCCAGGCCGCCGAAACCATGGCCGCGTCCGGCGAGGACGCCGAACGCAATTATCAGCGCAGCCTCGACAGGCTTCGCGAGCGGGCGGACGACGTCGTCCCCGCGCTCGGCGCGCAGTACGACGACCTGTCCGAGGAGCAGTATCTGGAGCGCTGGGGGCTGGTCCAGTTGCTCACCGACCTGCGGCACGCTGCCGCCGTGCCGGCGCTCGAAAACGTGCTGCGCCAGCCGATCCCGCCGGAGCGTTCCGACGACCCGGCACACGGGATCAGCACCGTCGGTGAAGAGGTGATCATCCGCACCACCGCCGTGGAAGCGTTGGCACGGCTGGCATCCGCCGGGGACGACGCGGCCAAGGACCTGCTGCTGCGGCAGGTCCGGCACGAGGTGTTCACGGTACGGCGCGCGGCCGTCCAGGCCATCGCCGAGACCGGTGACACCGACCTCACCGCCCGGGTGCGCGAGGCGCTCAGCGGCACCGAGGACGAGCGGTTGCTGAACATCCGGCGGGTCGACGTCCGCGGTGTCCCGCAGGCCGTCGGCGGACGGTACGTGAAGGACTCGCGGACCGACGACGTGCCACCGCCGGAGCCCCCGCGCTCCTGAATCGAACGAATTCCTTCTACGGACAGGTGATCTCCGATGGCCACTTGCAGTTACACCGTGCCGGACAAGAACGTGACCGGGGACAATTTCTACGGTGCCTCGATCTGCAATCAGACCTACATCGACTATTTCTGGAACACTTACGGCTTCGCGGGCAACAAGGACTACTGGGACGACGGCTTCGGCTGGGAAGACGCGTGCAACACCGACAAGCCGCTCGCCCGGACGTTCAACGCGTGCTACCTGCTGACCTATTCGGCACAGGACTACGCGAACGACGCCTATTCCGGGGCGATGCTGAACTGGGCACGCCGCTACGTCCGCGACAACTGTGACGACCTCCGTTCACTGTGCGGCGACGGCAGTGCCATCGCGCGCTCGTTCAGCGGGGCGTTCGTCGACGACCGGATCGAGGTGTACCTGGGTTTCTGGTACTCCAAGGACGTTCCCGGCCGGGCCGAGACGCTGATCCACGAATCACGGCACCAGGGCGGGAAGCCGCACAACGCGAACTTCCCGGCGGGTTCGGTGTTCGGCGCCGGCAAGAGCGGCGCCGACTCCACCTGGGGTTATGAGGGCGCTTGGATGTACGGCGCGCTCTACCTGTGGTGGTTCTACGCCCAGGGCGCCCGCACGACGACGGCACTGCGTGAACGGGCCCGCCAGCGCGGGAATCTCGTGATCGACAACGCCTTCGCGACCCACCCCGGCTTCACCATCTGAAGCACGACCGGCAGGCCCTCTCGTACTGCAGACGAGAGGGCCTGAGCCTGCGATACCTCCGATGACTTAACTCGTGTCCCGCTCAACGGGGCTTGACCATCGACATATCTGGCGCAATCATCGGATCTCTCGGTTACCACGCCCTGGATGAGAGCGGATGGTCATGAGAGTTCGAGCGCACCGCACCGCCTGGCTCGCCGTCGTCCTCGCCCTGGTGGCGGGCCTGTTCACCACGACGGCCGCGAGCGCGGAGGTGCACCATCCCCGCCAGCAGTGGCTGCGCGAGGCCACCGCGGGACTCTTCCTCCACTGGGGCATGTTCACCGCGCCACGCCAGACCGACTGCGCCGCTTGGGAACGCGCCGTCACCGACGGCGGCTGGAGCGCGGACTACTGGGTGGACGAGGCCCGCAAGCTCGGCGCCTCCTACATCGTGCTCGCCACTTTCCACAGCAGGCTGGGCTACGCGCGGCCGTGGCCGTCGGCGATCCCCGGCAGCTGCGCCACACGGCGCGACCTCCTCGGCGAACTCGTCAAAGCGGGCAACGCCAAGGGGGTCCGGACGATCCTCTACATGACCGACGATCCCCAGTGGCACAAGGAAACCGGCGTCGAGTCGCTCGATTCGGCCGCGTACTCCGCCTACAAGGGCAAGCAGGTCGACCTGACCACCCGTCCCGGCTTCGGCGAATACAGCTACGACCTCTTCCACGAGGTCATGGACCGTTACACGGATCTCTCCGGGTTCTGGATCGACAACGACAACGACTACTGGGAGAAGAACAAGCTCTACGAACAGATCCGGCAGAAGCGGCCGTCCTGGTTGCTGAGCAACAACAACGAGGACACCCCGATCATGGACACGGTCAGCAACGAGCAGAAGACCGGTATCACCCCGCCGTACGACTACCCGCAGGCGGCGTTCACCCCGATGCCACGGCTGACCGAAGCCGACTACAAACTGCCGACCAACGGTGCCTGGTGGTACGACGGCACCGATCAGGCCGTCGACTTCCGGCTGTCCACCGGGCGCTACATCGCCAACGCGGGTTCGTCGATGAAGTCCTTGATGGCCGAAACCCCGATGGTGAACGGGAAGTTCCCGCCGCGGCAGGAGGCGTACAACAACTTCATGGCGAGTTGGGTGCCGCCGATCAAGTCCTCCCTGCAGGGCAAAGAGGGCGGCGGGTACATGTACGGTGGCATGCAGCCCGGGTTCTGGAACGACGGCGCACACGGCGTCATCACCGTCGAGCCCGGCGCCCGCACGCAGTACCTTCACGTGGTCACCCGGCCGAGCACCGACCTGCTCCGCTTGCGCGACAACGGCTACAAGGTGACCGGAGTGTCCGACGTACGCACCGGGAAACCTCTGCGCTTCAGTCAATCCGGCGGCTATCTGACCCTTGTGGACATCAAGGACTGGGACACCTACGACACGGTGTTCAAGGTGGAGACGGCCGGGCAGCGGTACTTCCACGATTCCGGCACGATCAAGGCGACCGCTTCGTCTTCGCGCGCCGGACATCCGGCGTCGAATGTCGTCGACGGGAACTTCGAGAACTACTGGGACGCCGACGGCAAGCAGCCGGTCTCGCTGACCTTGGACCTCGGCAAGCGGCGGCCGGCGACCTACCTCGCGGTGAATCAGCGTGAGATGTCACCGACGCACGCGCGCGAATCGTTCGGCAGGCCGGAGGATTCGTCGCGGATCAAGGACTATCGCGTCTACGTCAGCGACGACGGACGGAACTGGGGCGAGCCGGTCCGCACCGGTGCGATGCCGAGCGCCCGCGGCGTGCAGTTCATCGACTTCGGCGAACGGCAGACCCGGTTCATCAAACTCGAGGTGCTGAACACCTGGTCCGGGCCGCAGGCGAAACCCTTTTACCGGCAATTGGCGATCGACGAGATCAAGGTGGCCTACGGCTACCCGAATTCGGTCTTGGGCGCGCGGGTTCCGCTGGAGGCCGAGTCCTTCCGCAACGACCACGACGGCCGCGCCCGCCTCGGCCGGTGTTCGACCTGCTCCGGGTCGTTCCAGGTCACCGGGCTCGGTGGCGGCGCGCGCAACTCGGTCACCTATCCGGGCGTGACGGTCGCGGAAGACGGCGGCTACCGGCTCCAGCTCGACACCACAGGCGGTCCCGCCACTTCGGCGGCGGTGAGCGTCAACGGCGGTGCTCCCGTCGAGACCGTGATCGACGCAGGCACACCGGGAGTCGCGACCTCGGCGGCGATCCCCGTCGCACTGAAGGCCGGCGCCAACACCGTCAAGGTGTTCAGCAACGCCCCCACGGGGCCGGGCCTCGACCGGATCGCGATCGCTCCCCTCCCGCCGCCGTCCTACACGCCGAGGACGACCCTGACCGTCGAACCCGGTGGTGCCCAATGGCTTTCACCGGGACGGCAGTCCCTGCGCGTGACCGCGAAACTGCGGCTGGACGCCGACGACACGATCGGGAAGATCACCGTGGCGCCGATTGTCCCGGCGGGCTGGACCCTTCAGGGTGCTCCGGCCGCGGCGGCGTCCATGCGGGTCGGGGACGAGCTCGAAGCCTCGTGGACCCTGGTCTCCCCCGAAGGCGTCACCGCGGCCGACATCCCGGTCACCGCGTCGTTCGACCTGCTCGGGCGGGCGAAAACGGTGAGCAAGCCGGTGCGGGTGAGCCCACGGCCCGCGGACCGGGTCTTCATGCGGGAGGCCGAAGACTCGGCGAACGATGTCGGTGACGCGGGCGTCACGAACTGCGGGGTGTGCTCGGGCGGGCAGAAGGTCCGCAACATCGGCGGCGATCCGGGCTCGTCGGTGCGGTTCGACGACGTCATCGTGCCCGAGACCAGGCGCTACACCCTGTACATCGACTTCACCGTCAACGGGCCGCGCTCGTACTTCGTCACGGTCAACGGCGGCACGCCGATCGAAGTGAAAGTCGACGGCGCCGGCAACAACACCCGGCTCACGACGTCGGTGCCGGTCGAACTGCGAGCGGGGGCGAACACGATCAAGCTGCACAACGACCACGCTTCCGCCCCGGATCTCGATCGGCTGTCACTGGGGTGAGGTACCGGCTTGACCCTCTCCCCGGGAGAGGGTTCAGGCTGTTCCCCATGACGACCTTGATGCCGATCGGCGTGTTCGCGCACGCCACGAGGCTGTCGGTCCGCGCGCTGCGGAACTACGACCGGATCGGGTTGCTGGTGCCCGCCGAGATCGACCCCGGCACCGGGTACCGCCGGTATTCGCTCGACCAGTTCGCTCGCGCGGGCCTGATCCGGCGGCTGCGGGAGCTGGAAGTGCCGCTGGCCGAGATCGCCGAGATCCTCGACGCGGGTACGCCGGACGAGGTGAAGGCCGCGATCAAACGGCATCACGACCGGGTGGCGGCGCGGGCCGCGGAGCTCGCGGCGATCAGCGGCAGGCTCGACTCCGTGCTCGCCGAGCCGGCACGGTGGCTGCATGTCTATGAACGCGTGCGCACGCCGCGGCCGATCGCCCGCCTGTCGATCCGGACGCCGCTGAGCGGCCTGGCCGAACTGATCGGCCCCGCGTACGGGCGGCTGTTCGCGGCGCTCGCCGCACAAGGACTCGTGCCGTCCGGCCCGCCAGGAACCCGCTACCTCACCGATGATCCCGATGAGCTGACCGTCGAACTGTTCGTCCCGGTGGACGGGCCGGTGCGGGAGGACGGCGAGATCGGCGCGGGCGAGCTTCCCGGGGGCCTGCTCGTCGCGACGATCCACGAGGGTGACTACGACGACGTCGAGACCGCGTACCGATCACTCGGCCGCTGGATCGCCGAACGCGACCACGTCCCGGCCGGACCCGCCGAGGAGCTGTACCTCGTGGCGCCCGGGCCGTCGGTCGCGCCCGAGTCCTACCGCACCGAGATCGCCTGGCCGGTGACCTCGTGATCCTCGACGGCGTCGACACCGCGGGCGGAGAGCACTGCGAGACCAGCACACTCCACGTCCTCCTGCGGCACGCCGGGGTCGAACTGTCCGAACCGATGCTGTTCGGACTCGGTGAAGGCCTCGGCTTCATCTATTGGGACGGGAAGAACCTGCCGTTTCCCTTCCTCGGAGGGCGTAGCAAACCCTTCGAGATCACCCGAAGGCTGACCGACCGTCTCGGCTTGACCTTGCGGGCCAAGGAAACGACGTCGGCGCGCACGGCGTGGCGGAACGTGGCCGAGGAGATCGACGCCGGTGCGCCGGTCGGCCTGCAACTCGACTCATACCACCTGGAGTACTTCACGTCGAAAGTCCACTTCGGAGGGCACTTCGCCGCCCTATATGGCTACGACGAGGAAAACGCCTTCCTGGTCGACACGGCCCAGCAGGGTGGCTCCGTATCGACCTCACTTGAGAGCCTGGAACGCGCCCGCGGGGAGAAAGGCCCCATGACGGCTAAGAACCGCTCGTTCACTCTCGGCGCGGACGCGCCTCCTAAGCCACTTTCGGGCGTCATCCGGGATGCGGTGCGGGCCAATGCGGCGGAGTTCCTCGACCCACCCATCGCGAACCTCGGCTACCGTGGGATCGGCAAAGCCGCCGTCCAGGTGCGGAAGTGGCTGGACCGCAGCAGCGATCCGGCACGCGACCTGCCGCAGGCCGCCGTCCTGATGGAACGGGCTGGGACCGGCGGCGCGCTCTTCCGCCGGATCTACCGCGACTTCCTCGAAGAATGCACAGCCTTCGTCGACGACGCCGGTCTCCGCACCGCGTATGAGAAGTACCGCGAGATCACTCCACTGTGGACCGAACTCGCGCACTTGTTCACACGGGCAGGGGAAACCGGCGACGCCCGGCACCTGGCCGACGCGTCCGCCGTCCTGTCCGAGCTGGCTCAGCGCGAACAGGAGGCGATGACGGCGCTCGCGACGGTTCAGCGTGGGCGCTCGTAAGGCAGCTTCTCCCCCGCCTCCACCGCGAAGGGCAGATCGTTGCCCGCCGGCGGCAACGGGCAGGTGGCGAAGTCGGTGAAGGCGCACGGCAGATTCGTCGCGCGGGTGAAGTCGAGGACGACGGTTCCGTCCTCGGCGGGCGGCGGCACCGCGAGCGACCGGTTCGCCGCGTAAGTGGTGACGCCGCTCGTGGCGTCGGTGAACAGGATGAGCAGGCCGTCCTTCTTGCCGTTGAACGCGGTGAGCGTGTGCTCCACGCCGTCGTGCTCGAACCGCACGATGCCCGGCGAGACATAGACGTGGCTGAGCCCTTCGACGACCGCGCCGACCGTGGTCGGCCGCGGCTCGTCGAAGGGCTCGAAGGTCCCGGACAGCACCCAGGCCGCGTCGGGCTCGTACGCCGGGACACCGCGGAAAGCGTTCAGCACCGGCGCCTTCGGGTCATGCGTCCGGATCAGGTACCCGCCGCGACGCGCCACCTCGATCTCGATGCCGCCGGCGACGACCCGGGTGGTCGCACCACTGTTGACCAGCTCGAAACGACGAACTCCGGTGACCCGTTCGCCGTCGTGCGAGAGATCCGCGCCCTGCGGATCGAGGTACGCCGCGTCGGCGTCCTGCCACCACACGCCGGGCAGCCCCTCGTACGCGCGCGGCTTGTCCTCGAGCCAGTCGAGCGAGACCAGAGCGAGCCAGCCGAGCGGATCGGCGAGATCGCGCTCGCGTTCGGTCTTCCAGCCCTGCCAGTCCCGCGTGAACGTGTCCAGGCTTGTGCTCATCGCCGATCCCTTCCGTAACCTTGCTCGTTCTCCCAGGTCAACGGCTCGACGGCGACGATATTTCCCGTCCCGGCATGTGGGCTATGCCCGGTAGTCCGCCGTGGTGCCCTCCTCGGCGGAGACCAGCTCGGTGATGGGCGCGAAGAATGCCTTGATTCCCGGCAGATTCGCCCCCTTCTCCCGCGACGCGGCGAAGTCCCCGGAGGAACGCCACCACACGACGTCGAGCCACGTCTCGTCGTCGACCCGGATCAGCTGGGCGTCGAGGAATCCCTCCCGGTCGGCCCGGAAGTCGGCGAGCATCGCGGAGCGGGCCTGGAGCAGTTCGTCCGCGCGGTCGGCCGGGACCTTGAAGCGGGTCAGTTCCACTGTCGTCATGAGGCCGATGCTAGGCGACCGCCCCTTGTCGGCTACACCGGACTTCGCAGTCGGGGCCGCATTTAGTCGACTAATTGCGTCACCCTTTCTTTGCGTGGTCGCCACGCGAGGCGAAATCACACTTCAGTGTTGTTCGGACGTTTCGCTTGTTGCTTAAAATTACGAACGCCTGTTCGATTGTTTTGGGGTATTGTTGTGGGGTGTCCGAGACTTTCCTTCCCGAGTTGCCGCAGGAACTGTGGCGCGCCGGCAAGCTGGAGCTTGCCCATGGTGTGCAGCAGTCCTTGCAGGTGATCAGGATGGCGACCGCCGGACTCGGGAAATTCTTGGCGGAGATCGAGTCTCGTGGCGTCAAGGATCTGTACGGGTATGGCCGCACGGCCAACTGGTTCGCCGATATAGCGGGACTATCAGTCGGTGAGGCGGGTGCGGTGGTGAACCGGGCCATCGCCCTGAACCCGACCCGGGCTTTGGATGGCACGGAGGTTCCTCCTGTCGCGCCCGCTACTGCCGCTGTGGCTGCGGAGGGGCTGGTCGGGGATGAGCGGATCGATCAGATCTTGGAGTTCTTGAAGAAGCTTCCCGCCGATACCTCGGTTGAGGATCGGGCCGGTGCGGAGAAGATCTTGGCCAACCTCGCTCCGAGTGCCGGTCCCCGGCAACTCGCGGAAGCCGAGGCGAACCTGCTCGCGTTGCTGGATCCCGACGGCAACGAACCGAAGGATCCCGAACCCGCTCAGCCGCGCCGGGAGATCACCCTGGAGCGCCGCAAGGACGGGTTCTGGAAACTCACCGGTCTCCTCGACGATGAGACGGGTGCCCGTACCGCCGCCGCCCTGGAGGCCTACGCCCAGCCGCGGCCGGTGGACGAGTTCGGTCAAGCCGATCTGCGGATGAAATGCGAACGCATGGGAGACGCCTGGGTCGACATCCTCGACCTCGCCGTCGCCTGCCCCGACCAGCCCGGTACCAGCGGGTATCGCACTCTGCTGCATGTCACGATCGGGCTCGACGAACTCAAAACCGGCCTCGGGACCGCCTGCCTCGACTATGTCGGAACGATGACCGCCCGCGAAGCTCGCCTCGCCGCCTGCGACTGCCTCATGCTCCCCGTGGTGATGAGCGCCGCTGGAGAGCCCCTCGACGTGGGGCGGCTGCGACGGTTCGTCACCCCCGGCCAACGCCGAGCCCTCAACATTCGCGACGGTGGCTGCGCCTTCCCCGGCTGTCACCGCAGGCCGAAGAACTGCCACGCCCACCATATTCATCACTGGGCAGACGGAGGCCCTACGGATCTCCGGAACCTCGTGCTGCTGTGCGGTTTCCACCATCGACTGATCCATCACGGTGATTGGGAAGTACGGATGGCGGGCGATGGGTTACCGGAATTCATCCCGCCGCAGTATCTGGATCCGTTACGAAGATCCCGGCGCACCGTGCACCGCATCACCGCTTGATCCGAGGAGCCCGTCGGGCACGCCGACGACGGGCCCCTTGGCCTGCCCAGCGAGCAACACTGAGCCAAGAGAGCGTGTTCTGGCGGCCCGCGGGCCCTCATCTCACGACAGAAAGTTCGCGAGCGCCGCGCTGGAGATGGCGAGCCTTCCGCGCGAGGCCCGCCTCTGCCCGCTCGCAACGCATGAAAATCCACACAGTCGCCACTCACACCCTCTGTTCGTTCAGGCAACGAGCCCACGGCAGCTGAGCCGAGCGCGAGAGACACGCCCCTGAAAACTGTTCAGTACCGGCGGGATCCCGAAGACCGGCTACGCCGTTCGGGCGTATTGGCGAAAGAATCCTCGATTCCTCCGCAAAACCCGGAGAAGGATCGGCCGTTCCGGACTTGGGAGGGGACGGAGTACATCATGGTGAATCAACCACGTGGCCCGGACGGTCGTTGGATCAAATACAAGTACGGTGCGGGCGCGCTGGCCACCGCGGGAGTGGTCGCGGCCGCCACCAGCGGAATAGGCGGAGGCACAGCGGCCTCCCTGGATTCCGCCGCGGGCCAGGCCCTCAAAGGCAAGAGCTCCAGCAAGAAGTCCGCACAAAAAGGCCGTCACTCCGAAGCATGGCAGCGCCTGGGCTGGCGCCAGCTCAAGAAAACCGCGAAACGGGAACTGAAATGCGGTCCGCATTCCTTCGGCGACGTCCAGCGTTTCTTCCTGCGCCACCCTTGCGTCGATCTCGATCGCATGGCGGTCACCGTCGACGACGGCGCCGGGAACACCATCATCGTGTCCGTCGCGTGGGTGAAGATGCCGGTGGCGAGCGAGGCGAGCGACCTGAAAAGGCTCGTCGACAGGAACGACACCGGCAACGTCGCGCTTTTCGGCGAGGTGCGGCACGGTAGCCGCTTCACCGGCGAGAACTACGACTCTCGTCTGGCCAAGAAGCTGGTAGTGATCGCCGAGTCCGCTCCCGAGGCCGGTCGGCCGAGCGAGGCGACGCTGGAGACCGCTGTCGAAGTGGCCGTCCAGTTTCCCGCACCTTGACCCCGCTCCAGCGACCACAATGGAGGCGACACGGCCACTGACCGAAAAGGACACCCATGGACGCTCAGACCGACCTGCCGCCCGGCATCGGCAAACCGGCGACGCGGGCCTTCACCGCGGCCGGTTACACGCGCCTGGAGCACTTCACCCGCGCCACCGAAGCCGAACTCGCGAGCCTGCACGGCGTCGGCCCCAAAGCGCTCCGCATCATCCGTGAGGCGCTGGAAACACGAGGTCAGACATTCAAACGCACCGACTAATTTTTTTGTCTTGACAACTTCGACCTTCGGACGGTTAGCTGGGCACAGCACACCGACCGAAGGAGAACGAGTCATGGCCAAGTTCGCGAACGTCGACGACTACATCGCCGCCCTGCCCGAAAACCTGCGCGAAGTCGCCACCGCGCTGCGCCCGATCGTCAACGCCGCCCTCCCGGGCTCCATCGAGGCGATGTACCACGCCTCCCCGACTTGGAGCGCCGGTGAAGCCGTGGGGAAGAACCTCGTCTGCCTGATTAAGGCGTACTCGTCGTACGTCACCTTCGCCCTGTGGAAGGGGCAGCTCGTCGACGACGAGTCCGGCAGGCTGGAGGCGAGCGCGCGGGAAATGGCGCACGTCAAGCTGCGCTCGGTCGAGGACATCGACGCCGCCTTGTTCACCGGTTGGCTCAAGCAGGCACGAGACCTCGAAATCACCGCGGCAGCGCGATGACACAATCGGCGGCGTGCCTGTGATCACCGACGAATCCCGCTGCCCGTGCGGCCTTGGCGAGCCGTATGGCGTTTGCTGCGGCCGCTTCCACCGGGGAGCCGCGACCGCGCCGACCGCCGAACTCCTGATGCGGTCGCGGTTCAGCGCGTTCGCCGTCGGCGACACCGCGTATCTCACGAAGACCTGGCATCCGAAGACCCGGCCCGTCGACCTCGAGCTCGATCCGGGACAGCGCTGGACGTTCCTGGAGATCCTCGGCAAGACCGGCGGCGGGCTGCTGGAGAACGAGGGCACCGTGGAGTTCCGGGCCCACTACCGGCAGGATCGCCGGGCGGACAGCATGCACGAGAACAGCCGCTTCGTCCGCGTCGACGGGCAGTGGATCTACGTGGCGCCCGTCGACTGAGTCCCACTTCCGCCAACCCGGCGGATCACGCGCCCCTCCCGTGATAAACAAGGTGGCGATGGGAAAACTGACCCGCCGGGTCAGGGCGAAGGCCGATCGCCGCGCCTACTCGGCCGCTCGTGAATGGCCGGTCGCGGCGTCCGGAGTCGGCGTCGTCCTCGGCGTGGTGACGATCCTGCCCAGCGCCGTCGGCATCCTGCTTTCGGTGCTGGCGCTGGCTTTGGGCACCACCACCTTCGTCCGGGATCTGCGGCTGCTTCGGGCGCGATCGACGAGGCACTGTCGGCGGGGAACTTCCGGATCGTCGTCGCCGAGGAGCCGTACCGCTTGCCTCCCAAGCTCAAGGCGACCGCACCACACGTCCTCCCCTTGCGCGCGAAGGGACGTTTGCTGTTCAACGGCGCCATCATCGGCATGCGCGGCGAACCGCTCCCCGCCGCCGGCTCCGCACCTGCCCCGATCCGGCTGCATCGGGCGCGGTTCTTCGACGCCGTGTGCTCCAACGAACTTTCGACCCTGCGGATCACCAAGACGGACACCGGCGAGGAGTACGACCTCCGCCGTGAGGAACTCGCCGATTCCTCTGGCAGCCTGCGCACGCTCGCGAGCAGCGAACTGGCCGAGCTGGTCGGCGTCTCGACCATCGCGTTCACCTCCGACGGCAAGCTGGTCGTGGTACGCCAGTCCGGCCGGAACTCCGCCAGCGCATTACTGCTCGCTCCGTCGGGCAGCGGCTCACTGGAACCCCAGGATCTCGACACCCCCGACGGCGGACGCCGCCGGATGCTGCACACCGCGGTGATCGCCGGGATGGAGCGGGAACTCCGCGAGGAGACCGGGCTTCTGCCCGGCGAGATCACCTCCACGCGGCTGACCGGGTTCGCGCGATGGATGGAGCGCGGCGCGAAGCCGGAGTTCCTGGGGATCACGGAACTTTCCGTGGACGGCGCCACCCTGCTGACGCGTCGTACACGCGGCGCCGAAAAGCTGTACAGCGCGGGTACGACCCTGCTCGACGTCGATCTCGCCGCACTCGGCGAAGATCTCTCCGCCGGTTCGGACCTGGCCGACGCGGCATCACTGCCGGCGAGATTACGTGACGACGCGTCACTGCCTCTCCTGCTCTGCCTGCGCGCGGCCGCCCTCCGGCCGGCCTTCCCCGGCTGACGAACCCGGTGCAAGGGTCTGTTCCCGGCGTGAAGTGACCGCTACTATCTCCCCCAACATTGTTAGGGAACTTTCTTAACGATTTCCGCCCAGGTCCGCCGCCGTGTGCCCAAGGAGGCGCGCTCGTGAGTTTTCGGCAGAAGAGAACCCGGATCCCGTTACTGGCCTTGACCGTCACCGCGCTGGCCGCCGCGGTCTGCGGGGTGACCACCGCTCCCGCCGCCACCGGCGCGGAGGTGGCCGTGCCGCTGTCCGTCGGCGCCGCCGCGGGCAACGCCACCCCGATCCCCGGCTACGTGATCCAGTCCTCGGCACAGGTCAGCGACGACTCGGCGGTCTCGAAGCCGGGCTTCCCCATCACTGGCTGGTATCCGGTGTCGTCGCGCTCGACGGTCTACGCCGGATTACTGCAGAACGGCAAGTACGCCGACCCGTTCTACTCGACGAACATGAAGAACGTCCCGGCCGCGCAGTTCTCGGTGCCGTGGTGGTACCGCACGGATCTGAACGTCGACGACACCTCGAAGCGCACGTACCTCGACTTCAGCGGCGTACTCTCCAAGGCCGACGTCTGGGTCAACGGCACCAAGATCGCGACGAAGGACCAGGTCAACGGCGCCTACACCCGCCACGACCTCGACATCACCGCGCACGTGCGCCAGGGCGTCAACAGCGTCGCGTTCAAGGTCTACCCCAACGATCCCAACAACGACCTCTCGATGGGCTGGATCGACTGGGCGCAGACCCCGCCGGACCAGAACATGGGCATCGTGCGCGACGTCCTCGTCCGCCGCAGCGGGCCGGTCGCGCTGCGCAGCGCGCACGTGGTCCAGAAGCTGAACTCCTCGCTCGACCACGCCGACCTCACGGTGAAGGCCGACGTCCGCAACGACTCGGCGAACGCGGTGCAGGCCACCGTCGCCGGCACGGTCGCGGGCAAGCCGATCACCCAGACGGTCTCGCTGGCCGCCAAGGAACGCAAGACGGTCACCTTCGGCCTGGTCGGCCTCGACAAGCCGAATCTCTGGTGGCCGGCCGGGATGGGCGGCCAGCACCGGTACGAACTCGACCTGACCGCGAGTGTCGGCGGCACGCCGTCGGACACCTCGAAGTCGAAGTTCGGCGTCCGTGACGTCAAGGCGCCGTTGAACTCCAGCGGCGGACGGCAGTACAGCGTCAACGGCAAACCGCTGCTGATCCGCGGCGGCGGCTACACCCCGGACCTCTTCCTGCGCTGGAGCGAGACCGCGGCGGCCGACAAGCTCAAGTACGTGCTGAACCTCGGGCTCAACACGGTCCGGCTGGAAGGTCACATCGAACCGGACGAGTTCTTCGACATCGCCGACGACCTCGGCGTGCTGACCATGCCGGGCTGGGAATGCTGCGACAAATGGGAAGGGCACGTCAACGGCGAGGAGAAGGGCGAGCCATGGGTCGAGTCGGACTACCCGATCGCCAAGGCTTCGATGTTCTCGGAGGCCGAGCGCCTGCGTGACCACCCGAGTGTCATCTCGTTCCACATCGGCAGCGACTTCGCGCCGGACAGGCGGATCGAGCAGGGCTACCTCGACGCGATGAAGGCCGCGGACTTCACCCTCCCCGTGATCCCGTCGGCGTCGAAGAGGCCGTCCCCGATCACGGGCGCTTCCGGCATGAAGATGAACGGCCCGTACGACTACGTGCCGCCGGTCTACTGGTACGACAAGTCGCAGAAAGACCGCGGCGGCGCGTGGAACTTCAACTCGGAGACCAGCGCCGGCGTCGACATCCCGACAATGGACACGTTGAAGCGGATGATGTCGGCGAGCGAGCTGGAAACGATGTGGAAGGACCCGTCGGCGCCCCAGTACCACCGCTCTTCGTCGACGACGTTCGCGAATCTGAAGCTGTTCGCCAACGCGCTCACCAAGCGCTACGGCGCGCCGGCCGACCTGGACGACTTCGTCCGGAAGGCGCAGCTCGCCCAGTACGAGAACGTCCGCGCGGAGTTCGAGTCGCACTCGCGCAACTACACCGACTCGACCAACCCGTCGACCGGGTTGATCTACTGGATGCTCAACAGCCCGTGGACTTCGCTGCACTGGCAGCTGTTCGACGCCTACATGGACCAGAACGGCGCCTACTACGGGGCCAAGAAGGCCAACGAGCCACTGCACATCCAGTACTCGCACGACAATCGGTCGGTCGTGGTGATCAACCAGACGTCGAACGCGGCCAGCGGGCTGACGGCGACCACGAAGCTGTACAACCTCGACGGCACCGAGAAGTACAGCAACACCAAGACCGGGCTGTCCGTCGGCGCGCTGGGCGCCAAGGCCACCGCGGTCACCGTCCCGGCGGTGAGCGGGCTTTCGACGACCTACCTGGCGAAGCTGGTGCTCACCGACTCCTCCGGCAAGGAGGTCAGCCGGAACGTGTACTGGCTCTCCACCAAGGCCGACACGCTGAACTGGGCCGGCAGCGACTGGTACTACACACCCCAGTCGGCCTACGCCGATCTGTCCGGGCTGAAGAACCTCGGGCAGTCCGCGGTCAGCGCGACGGCGAAGTCGGTCGCCGGTGGCGACGGCACCACCTCGACCACCGTGACGCTGAAGAACACCTCGGGCGGCAAGCTCCCGGCGTTCTACGTCGACTCGAAGGTCGTGGACGCCGCGGGCAAGCCGGTGCTCCCGGTCGAGTGGAACGACAACGCGGTGAGCCTGTGGCCGGGTGAAACGACCACGCTGACCGCGAAGTACCGCACGGCCGACCTCAAGGGCTCCAAGCCTTCGGTGCGGGTCTCGGGCTGGAACACCGGCACGCAGACCGTTCCGGCCGACGGCTCCGGCCCCGGAAACCCGGTCGACTACCAGGCCGAGGACGCCACGATCGCCCAGGGCGCGGTGGAGTCCAACCACGCCGGGTTCACCGGCACCGGGTTCGTCAACTACGACAACGTCGCGGGCAGCTCGGTCGAGTGGACGGTCGACGCCCCGGCGGCGGGCACCTACGACGTCGTCGTCCGGTACGCCAACGGCACCACGGCGAACCGGCCGCTCGACTTCTCGGTCAACGGCACGATCAGTGCTTCCGGTGTCGGCTTCGGCGGCACCGGGGCCTGGCCGAACTGGACGACCAGAACCGTCAAGGTGACACTGGCGGCGGGTGTCAACAAGATCAGGGCGGTCGCCACCACGGCGAACGGCGGTCCCAACGTCGACAAGATCACCCTCTAGCCCGGGGAGTCGCCTGAGGCCCCCTTCGCCGCCTGGCGAAGGGGGCCTTTCCCGTACTCGCGTGGGTTACGCTTTCCGGGTGACCGGCAAACCCGACCCGCGCCTGCGGGACCTCGCGATGCTGCGCCGCGTCCGCGACCGGATCGATCGCGACTACGCGCAGCCCTTGGACGTCGAGGCGCTCGCCCGCGGCGTGCACGTCTCAGCCGGGCACCTGAGCCGTGAATTCCGGGCCGCGTACGGCGAATCGCCCTACAGCTACCTGATGACCCGCCGGATCGAGCGGGCCATGATGCTGCTGCGGCGCGGGGACATGTCGGTCACCGAGGTCTGCTTCGACGTCGGTTTCTCGTCGCTGGGAACCTTCAGCACGCGGTTCTCCGAACTGGTCGGCGTCTCACCGAGCGCGTACCGCAAACAGGCGGCGGAAGACGGTCGCGGCATGCCCGGCTGCGTCGTCAAACAGGTCATGCGACCGATCAGGAATCGAGAAGCGACGCCGCCGCGCGCCGACCTACCTTGAGTCGCATGACCCTCTCGATTCGAGCGTCCTACCTCCCCGCGGACGATCTCGAGGCTTCACTTTCCTTCTATCGCGACATCCTGGGCTTCGAAGTGCGTGCCGAAAGCCCGCTCCAGGCCACGGTCGGCCCGCCAGGGCAGCCGGAGACGTCGCTCGTGCTCCATCCCCCGGCCGAGGGCCCGGAGATCACCGGCGAGGAACGCGCCACGATCGCCGAACTGATGGCCAAGGGCGTCCACGGGATCATCGTGCTGTCCACCCCGGATCTGATCGGGACCTTCGACCGGGTCCAGGCTGCGGGCGCGGACGTCGTCCAGGAACCCAAGAAGCAGTCCTACGGCGCCTTCGACTGCTCTTTCCGCGACCCGGCGGGCAACCTGGTGCGGTTCGAGGAGCGGTAGCGCGGCCTCGGTGCGCGCGCACCGAGGCTCCCGGGTGATGATGAACGGCGTGGAGATCGCGGTAGAACTCGTGGCACTGGTCGTGGCCGTCCTCCTGGTCACCGCCGCGGCGCGGAAACTCGACTGGTCGGCGCCCCTGTGCCTGATCGCGGTCGGGGTCGTCGCCTCGTACGTGCCGGGCGTCCCGGAGTACGAACTGGATCCGGAGGTCGTGCTGCTGGGGCTGCTGCCCCCGCTGCTGTACGCCACCGCGATCCGCACCTCGCTGATCGACTTCCGGCGCAACCGCGGGCCGATCCTGCTGCTTTCGGTGGGGCTCGTCATCTTCACCACGGCCGCGGTCGGGGTCGTGGCGTGGCTGGTGATCCCCGGTCTGCCGCTGGCCGCCGGGCTCGCGATCGGCGCGGTGGTCGCGCCGCCCGACGCGGTCGCCGCCACCGCCGTCGCCCGCAAGGTCGGGATGCCGCGCAAGCTCACCCGGCTGCTGGAGGGCGAAAGCCTGTTCAACGACGCGGCCGCGCTGGTCGCCTTGCGGACCGCCATCGCGGCCATCGCGGGCTCGGTGAGCCTGCTGCAGGTCGGCGGGGATTTCCTGCTCGCCGCCGGTGGCGGGCTGGTGATCGGGTTCGCCGTCGGCGCGCTCGCCGCGCTGATCCGCACCCGGCTCGAAGATCCGGTCACCGACACCGCGCTCTCGCTGGTGGTCCCGTTCGTCGCCTATCTGGCCGCCGAGGCGATCCACGGTTCCGGCGTGATCGCCGTGGTCGTCGCGGGGCTGATCCTCGGGCACAAGGCGCCGAGCATGCTTTCGGGCCGCTCCCGGCTGGCCAGCAGGCTGAACTGGCAGACCATCCAGTTCCTGCTGGAGAACATCGTCTTCCTGCTGATCGGCTTGCAGGTCCGCCGGATCATGTCCGAGGTCGGCGACAGCGGGCTGACCGCGCTGGAACTGGTCCTGATCTGTGCCGCCACCCTCGCCGCGACCATCGTCACCCGGATCATCTGGATGGCGGGCATCGGCCTCGCGCGGCGGCTGTTCGGCCGTCACGCCTGGCCGTGGCGGTACTCGGCCGTGATCGCCTGGGCGGGGATGCGCGGGGTCGTCACGCTCGCGGCCGCGTTCGTGCTGCCCGCGGACACCCCGCAACGAGCCGTGCTGGTGCTGGTCGCGTTCGTCGTGGTGGCGGGAACGCTGCTGCTGCACGGGACGACGCTGCCGGTGCTGGTGCGCCGCCTGAAACTGCCGCCGCCCGACCCGGCCGAGGACGCGTTGCAGGAGGCTGCCGTGCTCCACGACATGACCAGGGCCGCACTCGAAGAGCTGGAGAAGATCCGGACTCCCGAAGACCCGGAAGACATCGTCGAACGCCTGCGCAGCCGGCTCCAGCACCGCTCGGACTCGGCTTGGGAGGAACTCGGCAGGCAGAGCGCGCTGTCCGAAACCCCGAGCGACGCGTATCGGCGCCTGCGGTTGCGGCTGCTCGAGGTCGAACGGGAGAAGTTCCTGGAGGCGCGTGACTCCGGGATGGCCGATGATGATGTCCTGCGCCGGATCCTCGAACGCCTCGACATCGAGGAATCCATGCTGGACAGGGAGGAGGAGGCCGTGCCGGACTCCGATCGGGAACTGCGCACCCCCGCCGCGACGGCGGGATCCTGCAAGCATCTGACCAAGAAGTGGCCCGCGGTCGAACCCAGCTCACCTGACGAATGCGCCGTCTGCGTCGAGAAGGGGATGACCTGGGTGCATCTGCGCGAATGCGTCAAATGCGGGAACGTCGCCTGCTGCGACTCCTCGCCGGGCAAGCACGCGACCGAGCACTTCCACGACAGCCTGCACCCGGTGATGCGCAGCCACGAACCCGGCGAGACCTGGCGCTGGTGCTTCGTGGACAAACAGCTGGGATAGCTCGGTAGGGTCCGGAGTATGAGCACGCCTGAGCAGGAAGTCGAATACCGCCAGCACCGGTTCTCACCCCCGCCCGGAGCGACCGAGATCTTCCTTGTCCGCCACGGGGAATCGGCTCCCGCGAAGGGCAGCACGCCGTTCGACCTCGTCGACGGGCAGGCCGATCCGGACCTCGCGCCGGAGGGCAGGGACCACGCCGAGCGGGTGGGCCGCCGTCTGGCGGACGAGCGGATCTCCGCTCTGTACGTGACGACACTGCGCCGGACGTCGCAGACCGCGGCGCCGCTGGCGGCGAAACTCGGGCTCACCCCGGAACTCGAAGCCGACCTGCGGGAGATCCACCTCGGCGACTGGGAGAACGGGCTTTTCCGGCGCTACACCCACGAAGGCCACCCGATCGTCGAGCAGCTGTGGCGCGAGCAGCGCTGGGACGTCATCCCCGCCGCGGAGACGATGGAGTCGTTCGGCGGCCGGATCAGGGGCGCCATCGGCAGGCTCGCGGCGGCCAACCCGGACCGGAGGATCGCCGTGTTCACCCACGGCGGCGTCATCGGCGAGGTCTTCGCGCAGGCCAGCGCCGCGAAGAACCGGTTCGCGTTCCTCGGTGTGGACAACGGCTCGATCTCCCATCTGGTGGTGTCGGGCGACGACTGGATGGTGCGGCGGTTCAACGACACGTCGCATCTTCAGTCGCCTTTCGGCTGATCAGGCCGGCCGCGACGAGGTGCACGACGACCAGCACCGCCACGGCCTCCGCGGCGAGTAGCCCGATGAGCACCAGCACCTGGGTCACCCCGGCCTGCACCGGCCCGGCGCCACCGAGGAGGACTCCGACGTAGGCGCCGGGCAAGGTCACCAGGCCGACCGTCCGGGTCTGGTCGAGGGCCGGGATCAGCGCCTGCCCCGCCGAGGGGCGGCAGATCTCCAGCGCGGCCGGGCGGCGCAGGAATCCCAGCGCCAGCGCGGCTTCGTACTCGCCGTGCCGGGACACGAGTTCGTCCAGGGCGCGCCTGGCCGCCTGGGAGGTCGCGGACATCGCGCCGCCGATGACGATCCCGGCGATCGGCACGACCGCGATGGGCCGCCACGGGACCACCCCGGTCGCGAGTACGAGCGTCAGCACCGGCACCACCCCGGAGGCGATGGCGAGCGCGACCCACGCCAGATCCTTCGCCACCCCGATCCGGCGTGCCGAGGTGACCGCCGCGATCGCGAACATCAGCAGTACGAAACCGCCGGTCAACCAGCCCGATTCCAGGATCCCGACGATCACCAGCGACACGGCGGCGAGCTGCACGACGGCGCGCGCGGCCGCGAACAGCACCGCCTTGCCCTGTCCCAATCGGCCGAACCGCACCACGGCCGCGCCGAAGATCGCCAGCACGGCCAGTACCACGGCGAGCACCGGGCCGAACGCGATCGCACCATCCGTCATGCGGATGATCCTGCCGCAGGGCCGGGTCAGGCCGTGCAGGTCACCGAAGCGCCCGCGGCGGGGGCGGTGCGGTCGCTGAGGACCTCACCGTCGACGAGGATCCGGCATCGCAGCGCGCCGCTGCCCGACCCCTGCGCGGAGACGCTGTAGAACTCGTCGCGGCCTTCCTGGCTCTCGCGTTCGAAGGTGGTGCTCCACGGCGCCGTCACCTCGGTCTTCTGCATGAGTTCCGAGCCCTGCGCGACGTAGGTGACGTTCTGGGCGCCCTTCGCGCCGGAAAGTTCGTAGACGACGGAGTGGAGCACGGTGCGCACGGCGGCCGCGGCCTGTTCGACCTGCGGCGCGGGTGGGCTCTGCACCGGCCGCGAGGATGCCTTCGGCAGTACGTACCCGGTCAGCGTGACGGCGACGGCCATCACCCCCAGCACGACCACGACCGTCCCCAGCGGCTTCAGCCTGCCGGGGGCACCCTGCCCCGGCGCCGATGCCGGAGGGGTCACGGTGGGAACACCCATGGAGAGGTCTTCTCTCGTCCGAGCGCACTCCCGTCGAGTGCGTCGACTACTTCTCGCACGAAGGTGACTCCGCGTTAGCCGTTATCGGGAAGAAACCCGATATTCACCCTTTTGGGTGTCCCAGTGAGTGGAGAGTCGCTGGTCATGGGGCGATCAGCGTAAACGCAGTGAGCCGAACAGCTCACTTTGAGTGACCCGGCTAGTCGACGAGGCCCGCGTCGGCGAGCAGCCCGAGCATCCGCCGCCCCGCCGGCGGGCAGCGGTTCGCGTCGGCCGAGGACAGCCAGGCGGACTCCGCGATCTCACGGCCGGGCGCGGGCTCCCCGCGATGGTCGGCGGTGTAACAGGTCATGCGGACGCGGCGGCCGTCCGCGTAGCCGTCGGCCTGCTCGTTCAGCACCGCGAAGAAGCGGAAGCTCAGCGGGTCGAGCTCGACGCCGAGTTCCTCCCTGATCTCCCGGCACAGTCCGGCGACGTCGCCCTCCCCCGGCTCACGTTTGCCTCCTGGCAGGTAGAACTTGGCCTTTCCCTCGGTCCGCACCGACAGCAGGCGGCGGTCGCGGACGTGGATCCAGGCCAGTGAATCGATCTCTCCTTCGGACACGGCCCGATTCTGTCGTAGCCCGGGTGCATCATGGCAACCGTGTATCGGGAGACGACGGCACCCGGCGAGCTGGGCGGCGTGGCGCGCTGCCTCTGGGAGGACGCGGGTGAGGCACCGAAGCGAATCGTGCCCGACGGCTGCGTGGACCTCGTGGAATGCGGCGGCGAGGTCTTCGTCGCCGGGCCGGACACCACGGCCTGGACCTGGGAGACGCAGCCCGGCGCCAAGGCTCGCGGCGTACGGTTCACGCCCGGCAGGGCGGGCGACGTCCTCGGGCTGGGCGCCGACGAGCTGCGCGATCAGCGTGTCCCCCTCGGCGACCTGTGGGGCGGGGAAGGCGAACTGCTGGCCGAGCGAGTGCTCTCCGGCGCCGCTTCGCTGACCGACGTCGTCAGGGAACGCCGGGCAGGCCGAGCCGATCGGGAGGTCGCGGCGTTGATCGCCAGGCTGGACAACGGCGTTCCCCGCGTTTCGGCCGCGCTGGAGCGCTTCACCACCGGCGAACGGCAGCTGCGGCGGCGGTTCACTCTCGCGGTCGGCTACGGCCCGGCGACGTACCTGCGCGTCAGCCGGTTCCAACGCGCCGTCGGCCTCGCGGAAACGGCGCCGGATCTCGCCTCGCTGGCGTACTCGGCGGGCTACGCCGATCAAGCTCATTTGAGCCGGGATTGCCGGGAATTCTCCGGGGTGAAGGCGAGCGAATTCTTCCGCGCCAGGAAGTGAGCGGTGTCCACTGTGGACTGGTACAGGGCTCGGTAGTGCGGGTAGAACTCGTCGTAGACATCGGCGTCCGCGCTCGGGCGGACGATCTCGGCGACGGGGTTCCAGGCTTCGATATCCGGTTCGCGCCCGAGGGCGAAGGACGCGAGGACTGCGTCACCGAACGCGGCACCGATGGTCTCCGCGGGGATCTCCTGCTCGATCCGCGCGACGTCGCTGACGATCCGCGTCCACACACCGCCCCGTGTCCCACCGCCGACGGCGACGAAGCGGCGCGTGCCGCCACCGGCTTCCCGCATGGCTTCGAGGTTGTGCCGCACCCCGTACGCCGTGCCTTCCAGCGCCGCGCGATACAGATCAGCGCGATCGTGGGAAGTCGTGAGCCCGGCGATGATGCCCCTCGCGTCCGGATCCGGCACGGGTGTCCGTTCTCCCGCGAAGTACGGCAGCAACAGCAAACCGCGGCTTCCCGCCGGGACCTCGCCCGCCGCCGCGGCCAGTTCCCCGAAGTCGCCGCCGACAAGGTCCCGCAGCCAGTCGGTGATCGCTCCGGAGGTGGCCATCCCCGCCGCGAGCGAATAGGTGCCGGGAAAGGCACCGCGGGTCGTCCACAGCCCCGGCGCGGGACGGGGATCGGCGAGCGTCTGGATGAGGAACATCGTGGTGCCGTACATGAGCATCGTGTCCCCGGGCGCGGTGACACCGACGCTGGTCGCTTCGGCCCAGGCGTCCACCGTGCCCGCCGTCACCGGGATTCCTCGCGGCAGGCCGGTTTCCGCGGCCGCTTCGGCGGTGACCGAGCCGACCACCTCGGTCGGCCACGCGAGCCGGGGCAGCTCGATGCCGGGGGCGATCGCGGCGACCCGGTCCGGCGCCCAGCGGGCCTCGCGCAGGTCGTACATCGGGTCGCATTGGCTCGCGGAATGGTGGTCGAGGACGTATTCACCGGTCAGCCGCAGCACGAGGAACGAACTCGCCATCAGGAAGAGTTCCGCCCGTTCGAACACCTCCGGCTCGTTCTTGGCGAGCCAGCGCCATTTCGGCCCGACGGCCTGTGAGCCGAGTGCGCTCCCGCCGCGTTCCACAATGGATTCTTCGCCGAATTCCCGGTTCAGTTCGCGGATTTCGTCGAATGCGCGGGTGTCGACGCCGTAAAGGATCGCCGGGCGCAACGGTTTCCCGGAAGCGTCGGCAGGCAACAGCACCGGCCCGATCCCGCTGACCGACACTCCGATGATGGGATGATCCCCGGCGCCCGCGGAAAGTTCTCTTGTCAGCGCCAGGAAGTCCTGCCACCACACGGTTTCGGCGTCGTGTTCGGACCAGCCTGGCCGGGGCCGGGAAGTGTCGTGCGGTTTGGAAGCCCGTGCCACCACGGTGCCCCGGGAATCGACGAGGACACCCTTGGCGCTCGAAGTGCCGATGTCGATGCCGAGCACCAGGCCCGGATCCCTCACGGCACGTCCTCACTCCTCCGCGCGAGTAGCGCGATCAGCGGATGGTAACGATTGTCGGCCAAGCTATTCTTCCCGTGCGAAGGTGTCAACACACCTGCAGAAGGGGAGGTCACGGTGGCCACCATCAACGACGTGGCGGCGAAGGCCGGGGTTTCGACGGCGACCGTGTCGAGAACGCTCAACGGGAAGTCCACTGTGGACCCGGTGCTCGCGGCACGGGTGCAGGCGGCCGCCGCGGAATTGGGCTATCACCCGAACGGGCTCGCGAGGAATCTGCGCCGTCAGGAGACCGCGGTGCTCGCGCTCATCATCTCCGACGTGGAGAACCCGTTCTTCACCGCGATCGCCCGCGGCGTGGAGGACATCGCGCAGACCGCGGGCTATTCGGTGGTGCTGTGCAACGCCGACGACAACGAGGAGAAGGAGCGTCGCTACATCGACGTCGCCCTCCAGGAGCGGGTCGCCGGCGTGGTGCTCTCCCCCACCGGCCGGGCCACCAACGTCGACCGGCTGACCGAGCGCGGCACGCCCGTGGTCGCCGTCGACCGGCCGCTGCTGAAGAACACCGGCGACCAGGTACTGGTCGACACCCGGCTGGCCGCCCGCGACGCCACGCGACACCTGATCGACGGCGGGTACCGGCGCGTCGCCTGTGTCAGCGGACCGGCCGGGGTGCGCACGGCCGAAGACCGGCTGGCGGGCTACACCGACGCCGTCGGCGAGGAGAACGCCCTCACCCGGCGGGCCGAATTCCGCGCCGAGGGCGGCAGGCTCGCCGCGCTCAGCCTGCTCGACGAACCCGAGCCGCCGGACGCGCTGCTGGTCGGCAACAGCACGATGGCGATCGGTGTTCTCGAGGCGTTGGCCGCACGCGGCCTGCGCTCGGGACAGGACGTGGGGATCGTGTCGTTCGACGACGCTCCGTGGACGACCCTGATCGACCCGCCGCTGACGGTGGTCGCCCAGCCCGCGAACGAGGTGGGCAAGGTCGCCGCCGAACTGCTGCTCGCCCGGATCGGCGACAGCACGCGCAAGGCCACGACGACCACGCTGCAGGCGAAGCTGATCGTGCGCCGGAGTTCACGGCGCGACTGAGACCGGAGATCCCGCTGCACGACGTGCCTGGGCGACCGGTTCGCACCGGCCGCCCAGGAACGCCCCACCCCCTTGTTCCCCCAAGCCGGCCCCACACCAGCCGGGTTCTCCGAAGCGGTGGGAAGAAATCGTTTACCTTCCGGACGGTAAATTCCTACTTACGACCTGTCAAGCCGAAGCCCTGGACAAGCTCACCCGACCCGGGCAGACTATGGCGACATTGCCTACTGCGCGTGTTTGATTCCGTGCACTCTGTGTTCATCTCTGGTGAATTCCCCCACGAAACCGAGATGAGACCGCACGAACCCGCACAGACGCGTTACCCTAGGCGCTATGTCGATAGCGCTCGAGAACGTTCTCGCCAAGGCGGGCCTCAAGGTCGACGCCAACGAGTTCCTGACCCTCGTCGAGGACGCGGCGCGGAGGCTGACCCCACCGAACCCCGATCCGTCGCACTATTTCTCGGCAGACCAGCGTGCCGCGCTCACCGACGTCGGACTGGACCTCTCCCCGCGCGACGAGGCCGAGCCGGACTTCCGCGCCCGCACGGTCGCCGCGCACGCCGTGCTCGCCGATTCGGCGCTGAGCGTGCTGGAGGCGGCGAAAGCACTCGGCGTGGACGACAGCCGCATCAGGCACCGTCTGAAGGAGGGCAGGCTCACCGGCTGGAAGGACCAGGGCTGGCGTTTGCCCGCCTGGCAGTTCGCCGGCTCCGGGGTGCTGCCCGGCCTGGAGGTCGTGCTGCGCGCCGTCCCCGAGGACCAGCCCGCGCTCGTCGTCGCCGCGTTCATGAGCACCCCGCAGGCCGATCTGGTGATCAACGACCATCCCGCCACCCCGCGCCAATGGCTCCTCTCCGGTGGCGATCCCGAGCACGTCGCCAAGCTGGTGGCCATGCTGGGGTCGCCGTTCTAAGGTGTTTTGCCCGACGACGGAAAATTTCAGTCGGGGGTAGGCCGTAGGCTGACCCCACCGAGCAAGATCACCCGACAAGGACGGACGACTCCCGAGGTATGGCCCGGCTCCCCCTGCCGCCCGCACGCTCTGTCCTGGTCAAGGAGCTGCACCGCACCAACGACGTGGTGACGGTGCACCCCGGCACCAGGCTGGTCAGGATCTTCACCGCGCACGGCAACCACCCCCAGCAGTGGAACTCGTTCCGCTACAGCGGCCCGCTCCCGCACGGCCGCTTCGACCCGCAGACCCCCGGTCGCGGCGGTCGCCCGGTCACCGACCCCGGGAACGGCGTCCTGTACTTCGGCCTCACCGTGCGCACGAGCATCGCGGAGGTCTTCCAGACCACGTCGACGGTCGACCGCAAATCCCGCGGCCCGCGCCTGGTCGTCGTGCGGCCGACCCGCACGCTGCGGCTGCTCGACCTCGCCGGCCTGTGGCCGACCCGCGTCGGCGCCTCACAGGAGATCTCCAGCGGCCCGAAGAAGATCACCCAAGCCTGGGCGCGTGCCATCCGCGCCGCCTTCGGCGACCTCGACGGTGTCTGGTACCGATCGTCCATGGACTCCGGCGGCCCCGCGCTCGCGCTGTGGGACCCGCCCGCCGGGAACTCGCTGCCGGTCGCGCCGGACGTGCTGCTCCCGCTGGACCATCCGGGGCTCGACGTCCCGCTGGGCCGGGTGTGCGAAGAGCTGAACTACACGCTTCTCAGCTGACCCCTCGTGGTCTCGGTGGTCAAGTATGTGGCGAGTGACGATTCGGACCTGCTTGGACGCCGGCCATGACTCGCATGACGGCTATTGAGGGCAAGTCGAACATGGCTTGCCAGGTTCGACGGCGGCGACTCGTGAGTGAGCCACGACCCTCCTTGACTATCCACAAAGGACGCTTCCCGAGACGCGGGTGCCCGAATTGGGCTAGGTGCGCGATTTCGAGAGGGGGTCGCGAGTGGTGTTTCGGGGTTAGAGCCCGAACATGTCTTAGGTTCCTACGTGGTTGAGGCTGCGGTTGATGCCAGGCCTCGGACTCGGTAATCGCCACGTACGCCCCACAGACACCAGCAGTCACAGCGACTGCGCGTGAAGGGCCCCCTTTCCTCGGCTGAGCCGAGGAAACTCGACCTTCACACCTTCTCCCAGTACCTGAAGGACTCCAGTCAGGCGCTCGCGTGAGTTGTCGCAGTTCGTGGGTATGTCGTGAAGGGCCGTGGGAAGCGCCGAAGAGCAGGGAAGGGGGCCTTCACGCGCAGAACCCCAGTACATGAAGGACCCCATTCTTGCGCCTAGGTACAGGAAGGGGTCCTTCATGTACTTCAAACCCGGCATCACGCAAGAAACGTCGCAGGTCACACAGTAGGTACCTAAAGGACGCTCGCCAGAATCCTCATTGCCACTCACGACCCCTCACCCAACCGCACATATAGGCCCTGATCGGACACTCGCCTACCGGCGGGCATCCTTTGTGGATAGTCGAGGAGTGGCTGGGCTTCGTCAACCAGCCCGTACTCGCACCGCGAAGGTCCCCTGCCACCGAGCCAGCGAAGCTGGCCTCGCAACAGAGACCCGGTCACGCGACTTTGCAGACCCCTGGCCGACCCCACTGCAATGAAGGGGCCTTTCATAGCAAATTTTGCTATGAAAGGCCCCTTCATTGCACTACAGGGACCGAAAGATCAGAGGTGCCGCCCCCACCACTCCAGTACGGCGTCGAACCGCTGCACCCGGTGCCGCGGCAGCCCCGAACGCGTGAGTTCGTGCCCCTCGCCGGGGAACAGCAGGAACTCGGCCGGGACGCCGTTCTGCCGCAGTGCCACGTACATCCGCTGCGCCTGCTCCAGCGGGCATCGCCAGTCCTGCTCGGAGTGCGCGACCATGAACGGGATGTCGATCTTCCCCGCGTAGGTCAGCGGGCTGCGCTTGCGCTGCTCGTCGAGGTCGTCGCCGACGTAACCCCCGGCGAAGAACCAGCCGATGTCGGAACTGCCGACGAACGAGTCCCAGGCGTTGACCGCGCGCTCGCTCCACGCGGCGCGGAACCGGCCGCCGTGGTGCGCGGCGAGCCAGCTGGTCATGAAACCGCCGTACGAGCCGCCCATGACGCCGACGCGATCACTGTCCAGATTGGACATCTTCAGCGCTTCGTCCAGCAGTGCCAGCAGATCGTCGGCGTCCACGGTGCCGAAGCCGTGGACGATGCTCCGGCCGTGGCTTTCGCCGTAGCCCGCGGAACCGCGCGGGTTCCCCAGGACGACGGCGTAGCCCGCTTCCGCGAGCACCTGTGCCTCGTCGAAGACCTTCCATTCGTAGGGCGCGAACGGTCCACCGTGGACCATGAGGACCACGGGATGCGGCCCGTCGCCCTCGGGCCGGACGATCCAGCCGTGCACCGGGTAGCCGTCGGGCGCGGTGGTGTCCAGTTCCTCCAGCGGCAGGATCCCGGTGTCCCGCAACGTCTTCGAGTAGTCGGTGAGCACGCGGGGGCCCTCGTCCGACAGCAGCACGACGTCACCGGAGCTCTCGGGAGTCCCGATCACCGCGACGATCCGCGTGCCGTCGACGGCGAACGATTTCACCGCAGCGCGCTCGCCCGCCAGGTAGCGCAACGACTTCAGCTCGGCGAGCTCGGCGTCAAGGGGAACGGCGTGCAGTTCGGCGGCGCCACGGGTGCGGACCACGACGAGGACCTCGTCACCGAGGACGACCGGAGGGCTGGCCGCGCTGTCGCAGTCCACCGTTTCGACGTCGGTCAGCCGCCGCGCGGGCGAGGGCTCAGCACCGGAAGGCCACGGCGCGTGCCAGAGCCCGGTGTTGCGGGCGACGTCCTCCAGACCGGGGAATTCGGTGCCGTAGAACAGGATCGAACCGTCCGGGGCGACGACCGGCCGGTCCGCGGTGCCTGGGGTCCGGACCAGCAGCCGGGGTTCACCACCACCGGCGGGCACGGCGTAGACGTCCGTACGAACGGTGTCTTCGGCGGCCCAGTCGCGCGGCGCGGTGATCAGGACGTGCTCGCCGTCGACCGTCCACGAGGGATGGTCGACGTCGGCGCGGTCGTCGGTCAGCGGGGTGAGCTCGGCGGGCGCCTCCTCGTCCAACGCGGCGACCGCGTCCACGACGAACAGACGCTGTGGACGGTCGTTGAGGAAGCCGGCGTCGTCGACCCGGTAGAAGAGATTCGTGATGTGCCGCGGCGCTTCTTCGCCCGGCTCCGGCGTTTCGCCGTCCGCGTTCTCCGTGCCGTAGCGGCCCGGCTCTGGCACGCGGGCCACGAAGGCGATCCGGCGGGAATCGGGTGCCCAGACCGGGGCACTCGCGCTGAGGGGAAGGTCGGTGATCCGCTTCGCGTCACCCCCGGCCGCGGGGATCACGTGCACCTGCGGCTTGGCAGCGCGCCCGGACCCCTCCCCCGCGCGGAGGAAGGCGACCCACCGGCCGTCCGGGGAGATGGCGGGTGCGGAGTCCTTGGTCCCGTGGGTCCAAGGCCCTTCCCCGCCGCCGCCCTGGTCGACCCTGCGCAGGCCGCCGCGGTAGCTGTTCGTCTTCAGATCAGGCCTGCTCACCGCGGTGAGCAGCAGGTCGCCGCGCAACGCGGGGATGCCGGGGACCGTCAGGGCTTCGATGTCAACGGGACGCACGGCCCCGACGGTACCCGATCCTTAGCAGCTCTAACTACTGATTGAAGAGTCCTGCTCAGCGGCTTCCAGCTTCTTCGCCTTCGAGAGGCTGGCCACCGTGGTCACCGTCAGGACCACGACGATGACGCCCAGCGAGACCCAGTTGTTGATGTCCAGCCAGTCCGGCACCACGTGGTACTCGTGCAGCGCGTGCAGGAACAGCTTGGCGCCGATGAAGGCGAGGATCACCGCGAGGCCGTAGGACAGGTACACCAGCTTGGTGACCAGGCCACCGAGCAGGAAGTACAGCTGGCGCAGGCCCATCAGCGCGAACGCGTTGGCGGTGAAGACCAGGAATGCCTCCTGCGTGATGCCGAAGATCGCCGGGATCGAGTCGACGGCGAACAGCAGGTCCGCGCTGCCGATCGCGACGATCACCAGGAACATCGGGGTGATCCAGCGCTTGCCGTCCTTCTTCACGAAGGACTTGTGCCCGTGCCACTCGTTGGTGACCGGGAAGAGCTTGCGTACCCAGCGGGTGAGCGCGTTCTCCTCGTATTCCTCTTCTTCGTCCTTGTTGCGGACCATGCTGATCGCGGTCCAGATGAGGATGGCGCCGAAGAGGAAGAAGACCCAGACGAACTGCGCGATCAGCGCGGCGCCCACGGCGATGAACACACTGCGCATGGCGAGCGCGAGCAGGATGCCGATCAGCAGCACCCGGTGCTGGTGGATCGCGGGTACCTTGAACGACGTCATGATGATCATGAAGATGAACAGGTTGTCGACGCTCAGCGAGTACTCGGTGATGTACCCGGTGAAGAACTCGACACCCGAGTCGTGCCCCGCGAAGACCCAGACACCGATGCCGAACGCGACGGCGACGGCGATGTAGAAGATGACCCACCGGGCGGCTTCGCCCGTGGTGACCTCATGCGGCTTGCGATCGACGATGACCAGGTCGAGTGCGATCAACGCGAGCAGACCGCCGACCGTGGCGATCCATAGCCACAGGGGAACAGACATGTAACCAACCCTCCGGAAAGTGCACAGCAGCAACTAACCGGAGGTCTCTTCCGCCGGTGTGAAACCGGCCGACGGTGCCGGGGGCCTATGAAGACCACCGTGCTGACGACACCGCCGCGAAGGAATACTCCCCTCACAGCCGGTCTAGTTTGACCTGTCTGTACGCATGACGCCAGTTAAGGTTGCCCTTGTCACCAAGATGATGGCGTAACTCCCGTCACATCCATCTCTTCTCCCACCTCGGATACCCGTTCTGGTGACGACCTAACGTCACGCTTGTGTGGTCCGTGTGTGCCGGGGAAGCGACTCTCAGGTTCGGTGAAATACGGTCATTCCGTGCCCCGAATCCCGCTCCCTCGTACGCGAGGCGCGAAGCTCATCGCGCTCGCCGCGGTCGTGGTGGTCCTGGCCGCCGCGGCCGTCGTGTGGACGAACAGCGAACCCGCCCCGTCCGCGGTCAAAACCCAGGAAGCGACCCTCGACCTGCCCGAAACCCCGGGTTCGTCCGAAGTCGTCAAGATCGACACGACCATGTACCTCCCCGAGCAGACACCCGCCCCTGCCGTCCTGCTCGCCCACGGTTTCGGCGGTGACAAGAACAGTGTCGCCACCGAGGCCCGCGAACTCGCCGAAAAGGGCTTCGTCGTGCTCGCCTGGTCCGCGCGCGGCTTCGGCCGCAGCACCGGGAAGATCGCGCTGAACGACCCCGACCGTGAGGTCGCCGACGCCAGGAAGCTGATCGACAGCCTGGCCGCGCGGCCCGAGGTCCTCAGCGAGAACGGCGACCCGAAGGTGGCCGTGTCCGGCGCTTCGTACGGCGGCGCGCTTTCGCTGCTGCTCGCCGGGACCGACAAGCGGGTCGACGCGATCGCGCCGGTGATCACCTACAACGATCTCGCGCAGGGACTCTTCCCGAACGCCGCCTCGGCCTCGCCGCCGGCCGCCACCACCCCGGCCGCCGGCGCGTTCACCGCCGACGGCGTCTTCAAGAAGTCGTGGGCTGGCATCTTCTTCTCCGCCGGTTCCGGCGCGGCGCAGAGCGGCTCCCCCGCGAACGACGCCCCGGAAGCCGGTGACGAGACGAGTGAATCCGGCGCGGCACAGGGCACGGGCGCGGCGGCTGCCGCGGCGCAGTCCCTGCCGCTCGGCGGCCCGAACGGCCAGCGGCCGCCGTCCGGCCCCGCCGACCCTTGTGGACGGTTCACCGCCGACGTCTGCCAGGCCTACACCGAGCTCGCCACCACCGGCAAAGCGAGCCAAAAGACCGTCGACCTGCTCCGCCGCGTCTCCCCCGCGTCCGTGACGGACAAGATCACCGTGCCGACCCTGCTGGTGCAGGGCGAAAGCGACACCTTGTTCGGGTTGGACCAGTCCGACGCGACCGCCCGGCAGATCAGCGCGGCCGGCGGCAAGGTCCGCACGATCTGGTACACCGGTGGCCACGACGGCGGGAAACCGGGACAGAAGCTGCGCGCGCAGATCGCCGACTTCCTCAAGTTCTCGCTCACCGGCCAGGGCACCGACCCCGGCACCGGGTTCAGCTACGACATCCAGGGGACCCTGCGGGCCAACGGCGCCCCTTCGGTCCGGACCGTCACCGCCCCGGCGTACCCGGGAGCCACCGGCGAAGCCACCGAACGGCGGCCGTTCACCTTGGCCGGCCCGGCCCAGCCGGTCGTCCGGCCCGCCGGAGGGAATCCCGCCGCGGTCAGCGGGATCCCCGGACTGAACGGGGCGGTGGCGGGTTCGTCCCGGCTGTCCGGACTGTTCAGCCTGGACCCGCCGGGCCAGGCCGCGCAGTTCGCGACGCCGCCGCTCGACGCGCAGACGATCGTGGCCGGTTCGTCCACGGTCCGGCTGCGGGTCTCCGCGGACCCGTCCGCCGCGGCACCGCAGAAGGAAGCCGTCCTGTTCGCGAAGCTCTACGACGTCAACTCGGAAGGCGTCCGCGCGCTTCCGGCCAACGCCGTCGCACCCTTCCGCGTTTCGGGGTTGCCCGCCGACGGCAGTCCGGTCGAGGTGACGGTGACCCTGCCGGGCATCGTGCGGCCGCTCGAAGCCGGGCACACGCTCCGGTTGGTCGTCGGCACGACGGACCAGGCGTTCTCGACACCGGTCGAGCCCGCTGTGTTCCGCATCGAACTGGCGGACGGCGGGCAGCTCGGCGTCCCGGTCGTCCCCGGCAACTCGGTCGGTGCGCCGGCTCCCGTCGCACAACTGCTCGGGATCGGCGGCGCACTGCTCGCGGGCATCGCGATCACGGTGATCGCCGCGTTCCGCCGCCGCCGTGCCCACGACGTCGACGAGAGCCTGGCGAAGACGCCGCTGGTGATCGAAGGTCTCCACAAGGCCTACGCGGGCGGTTTCGTCGCGGTGAAGGATCTGTCCTTCCGGGTCGAACCCGGCCAGGTGCTCGGCCTGCTCGGGCCGAACGGCGCGGGCAAGACGACGACCCTGCGCATGCTGATGGGGCTCATCACGCCGACCGCGGGCACCATCCGCGTCTTCGGCCACCTGATCGCGCCCGGCGCGCCGGTGCTGTCCCGGATCGGGTCCTTTGTGGAGGGTTCGGGTTTCCTGCCGCATCTGTCCGGCAAGGAGAACCTGGAGCTGTACTGGGCGAGCACGGGCAGGCCGAGGGAGAAGGCGCACTTCGCCGAGGCACTGGAGATCGCCGGGCTCGGTGACGCGGTGAACCGGCGGGTCCGCACCTACAGCCAGGGCATGCGGCAGCGGCTCGCGATCGCGCAGGCGATGCTCGGCCTGCCGGAGCTCATGGTGCTCGACGAACCGACCAACGGACTCGACCCGCCACAGATCCACCAGATGCGCGAGGTGCTCCAGCGCTACGCGGCGACCGGACGCACCGTGGTGGTCTCGAGCCACCTGCTGGCCGAAGTCGAGCAGACCTGTACGCACGTGGTCGTGATGCACCGCGGCATGCTGGTCGCCTCGGGTGAGGTCGGCGAACTGGCCGCGTCCAGCGGTGAAGCGACGTTCCGCGTCGACAAGCCCGCCGAAGCGGCCGAAGCGCTGCGGAAGGTCGGCGGTGTTTCCGGTGTCGACGTCGACGGCGAACTGGTCCACGCGGATCTCGACGGTTTCGCGCGCGCCGAGGCGGTCGCCGCCCTGGTGCGGGCCGGCGTCGCGGTCGAGCAGGCCGGACCCCGGCGCCGTCTGGAAGACGCGTTCCTGCAGCTGGTCGGAGAGGACTCGAAGGGTGAGTAAGACCAATGGTTCCGGCCCGGCGACCCGGGTGGATCACGGCGTGCACACCGATCCGGCGGCACTGCTGGAGCTGACCGAGGTCGCGTCGCACGAACCGACCGAGGTCGGGCCGGACGGGGCGGTGGCGGGTTACCGCGCCGACCGGACGCTGCGGCTCGGCGTCGAACTGAAACGTCAGCTCAAACGCCGCCGGACCCAGTTCATGCTCGGGTTCGTCGCGCTGCTGCCGTTCATCCTGGTGATCGCGTTCGAGATCGGGCAGGCCAACCCGAACCGCCGCAGCGGCGGCTTCGTCGACCTCGCCACCGCGAGCGCGCCGAACTTCGTGGTGCTCGCGCTGTTCGTCTCCGGGACGTTCCTGCTCCCGATGATCGTGGCGTTGTTCTACGGCGACACGATCGCGAGCGAGGCGTCGTGGTCGAGCCTGAAGTACCTGCTCGCGATGCCGGTCCCCCGGCATCGGGTGCTGCGGCAGAAGGCGATCGTCTCCGGCATCCTCTCCGCGGTCGCGCTGATCCTGTTGCCGCTGGTGTCGCTGGTGGTCGGCGTCGTCTGGTACGGCGCGGGCGACGCGATCAGCCCGACCGGCGACGCGGTGTCGTTCGGCGACAGCCTCGTGGCCATGGGGCTGGCGACGATCTACATCATCCTGCAGCTGGCGTGGGTGGCCGGGCTGGCGATGCTGCTCTCGGTCGCCACCGACGCCCCGCTGGGCGCCGTCGGCGGTGCGGTGATCGTGGCGATCGTTTCGCAGATCCTCGACCAGATCACCGCCCTCGAAGGGCTGCGAGACTATCTGCCGACGCATTTCGCGTTCTCGTGGATGGACCTGATCTCGACCGACATCGACTGGACGAACATGGCCAACGGCATGTTGTCGGCGGCGTTGTACGGCACGGTGTTCTTCCTCCTCGCCGGCCGCCGGTTCGCGACGAAGGACATCACCAGCTGAGAGCGTTTCCGCACCGGAAAAGCACCGGGGTCCACCGGGAAGACGAAAACCTCTTCCCAGGTGGGCCCCGGTTTTCACTGGCCGTGGCGACCTTCACCCATTAGCGCCGGTAACCGGTGTTTCATGCGCATGAGAACATCGATTTTCCGATCATCGACTCATTGGGTGAAAACCTCGCTTTCATCTTCGGAGACCTCCGGGAAATCCTTATCTTCAGTGAAAGGTGCCGACGCGAGAAGAAAGCGGGGACTCACGCCATGACCCAGTCGATCGAGATCCCGGTCCAGGAATTCTCTCTTGATTGGACGATGAGCTCCGGCAAGGGCGGCCGGGTCGGCTTCGCCGTCTCGGGCCAGGTGACACTCCTCGACAACAAGCGGTTCTACAAGATCGACGGGGTCCTCTACATCTCCGAGGGCAGCGCCTACTGCCGCGACATCGGCAACCCGCATCTGTTCGTGCGCCGCAACGGCGTCGAGGAGAGCGGCAGGCAGTGGGGCTGGGAGACCATCTGCAACCGCAAGTCCAGCAGCAGGCTCTGCGCGATGGACGCGTACTTCGTCCGCACCGGCTACTGGGCGCCCGCGGACCGGGCCATCCAGCTGAGCATCGGCGCCGAGACCGGCTGGAACCGCAAGCGGTCCTACAGCCCGACCATCACCGTGCGCCTCGCGGACTGAGAACGGGTCCTCGAACTGGGTTGGCCGGTCAGGTGAGGGCACGCGCGCGCGTTTCTCTTCGGCCGGAGGCCTCGGGTTTGCGGAGGCGGGCCGCTGCCCGGCTGCGGAAACCCGAAAGCGCGCCTGAGAGACACAGACTGAGAACGGGTCCACTGTAGATCTCCGCCCGCTCCGGTACGGTCGGCCCATGGTCACCTCCTCGATCCAAGTGGACGACGAAGGCGGGATCGCCGTCGTCACCCTGCGGCACGGCAAGGCGAACACCCTCGACACCGAGTTCTGCCAGGAACTGGCCCTCCGGCTCGAAGACGTACAGCTCGGCGGGTATCGCGGTGTCGTCTTGACCGGTACCGGCGGCATCTTCTCGGCGGGGGTCGACCTGCGGCGAGTGCACGACGGCGGCGCGCACTATCTCGAAGCCTTCCTGCCCGCGCTGTCGGACGCCTTCCTCTCGGTGTTCGGCTTCCCCGGTCCGGTGGTCGCGGCCGTCAACGGCCACGCGATCGCCGGCGGGGCGGTGCTCGCCGCCGCCTGCGACCGCCGGATCCTCGCCGACGGTCCGAGCCGGGTCGGGATCACCGAGTTGCTGGTCGGTGTGCCGTTCCCGTTGGCGGCGCTGGAGATCCTGCGCTCCGGGTTCGGCGCGGACGTCCTCGCCGAACTCGCGTTCCTCGGCGAAACACACCTTCCCGAGGACGCGCTCCGGCTCGGCCTGGTGAACGAGGTGACCGCGCCCGAGAACGTCGTCGAGCGGGCGGTGGAGGTGGCCAAGAAGCTCGCCGAGATCCCCGCGGCCGCGTACGCGCACACGAAGGCGCAGCTGCACCGGCCGTTCCACGAGCGGATCGCCGAACACCGCACCGGCGACGACGCCCACGTCCTCGAACTGTGGAGCTCCCCCGAAGCGCTCGCGGCCATCAAGGCCTACGTGGACCGGGTGCTCGGCGGCCGGGCCTGATCTTCAGGCTCGACCGGATAGGCGATTGCCCACCGGCGGCGACTCTGTGAGTATCCGACCGCTCAACAGGTCCCGATGGGGAGGGCATGGATGCGGAAGCTCACGGCCGCGTGGTCGGTTCTGGCGATCACCGTTCTCGCACTGGCCGGGCTCACCCCGGCCGCGCAGGCGGCACCCGAGGACGTCAAAGACGCGTTGGGCCGGATCCCCGGCCTGACCGTCGTCTCGGAGAATCCGGCGCCGACCGGGTACCGGTTCTTCAAACTCACCTACACCCAGCCGGTCGACCACCGCAAGCCCGGCCGCGGCAGCTTCCAGCAGCGATTCACCTTGCTGCACAAGGAATTCCGCTCGCCGACCGTGGTGTACACGAGCGGGTACAACGTCTCGCAATCGCCCAACCGCTCGGAGCCGACCCAGCTCGTCGACGGCAACCAGCTGTCGATGGAATACCGGTTCTTCACCCCCTCGCGACCGGAACATCCGGACTGGGGCAAGCAGCTGACGATCTGGCAGGCCGCCGCCGACCAGCACCGCGCCGTCGAGGCGTTCAAGCGGATCTATCCGGGCAAGTGGCTCGCGACCGGCGGCAGCAAGGGCGGCATGACGGCGACCTACTTCCGTAGGTTTTTCCCGGACGACGTCGACGCGACGATCCCGTACGTCGCACCCAACGACGTCATCAACTCGCACGATCGCTACAACCGGTTCCTGGCAGGCGTCGGCGACGATCCGGCCTGCCGTTCGGCGCTGAAGGCGATCCAGCGTGACGTGCTGACCCGGCGTTCGGAGTTCGCGGCACTCGCCGCCGCCGACGCGGCCAAGAACGGCTACACGTTCAAGACCGTCGGCTCGGCCGATGTGTCGCTGGAGATCTCGGTGATCGACTCGTACTTCGCCTTCTGGCAGTACCAGAAGCAGGCGGACTGCGCGGCGATCCCGAAGGCCGGGGCTCCGGCGGCCGAGGTCTACGCCTGGTTCGAGCGCGTCGAGAGTCTCAACACCTACTCCGACCAGAACCTCGAAATCTATATCCCCTATTACTTCCAGGCTTCCTACCAGCTCGGCGCCCCCGAGTCCTATGAAGGCTATCTCCGGGATCTGCTGCGCTACCCGGGCTCCAACGTGTCACGGACGTTCGTGCCGAAGTCCGTCGACATCCCGCGGTTCGACCACCTGGCGATGCCGGACATCGACTTCTGGGTGAAGTCGCAGGGAAAGCGGCTGATGTTCGTCTACGGCGGGAACGACCCGTGGGGTGCCGAACCGTTCCGGCTCGGCTTCGGCACGAAGGATTCCTACAGCTACACGGTGGAGGGCGGGAACCACGGCGCCCGGATCTCGCAGCTTCCCGCGGCTCAGGCCGCGGAGGCGACGAACACCGTACGGCGCTGGGCCGGACTGCCTCCGGTTTCGCCCGGCGTGACCACCCGTTCGGCGCCCGCCGGCTTCCCGGACTTCGACGCCGACCTGACCATGCTGGAACGCCGCCGCCTCTGACCGGCCGTCGTGAGCGGTAAGGACGGTTAGAACCAAGGTGGCTTAGGTACCTACTGCCGGTGCGCGGGCGGCGGTTTCGCGTGACTGGACGGACGACACGCGTGATCAGACGGACGACACGCGTGATCGGACAGACGACTCGTGGCGAAACCCTGCCGCGGTCGTGTCGTCCGTCCAGTCACACGTGTCGTCCGCCGGATCACGCGTGTCGGCCGGTCAGTCACGTGACATCGCCGGTCAAGTCTCGTGAGTGACAGGGACGGTTCTGGCGAGCCTCCTCGTAGGTACCTACTGCGTGACCTGCGGCGCTTCTTGCGTGATGCCAGGTTTGAAGTACATGAAGGACCCCTTCACTGCGCTAGGCGCAAGGAAGGGGTCCTTCATGTACTGGGCTTCACGCGCTGTCGTTGTAGCGGCCAAGGCTCACGGTGGCGTTCCGGCCAGCCCGCGGCAGCCGGGCCGTGAACCCGGTCCACCCGCCGTAAACACCTGAACTCGAATCGCCACCCACGAGACACGAGGAGGAGCGGGCGGCTACTTCAGCGCTCCCGACCGCCCGACGTCGAACTCTCATGTCGTGAAGGGTCCCTTTGAGACCTTCAACGTCTCAAAGAGACCCTTCACGACATCCCCGCGATCGCGAAAACTCACGTGAGCGCCCGACTGGAGACCTTCACGGACCGGGCCCGGCATCAACCGCAGCCTCAACCACGTAGATACCTAAGACATCTGGCCCTAACCGTCCCTACCACTCACGAGCCGTGCGGCTACTTGATGCCGGCCGCGTCCATCCCGCGCAGTTCCTTCTTGAGGTCGGAGACCTCGTCACGCAGCCGGGCGGCCAGTTCGAACTGCAGGTCGCGTGCGGCCTGCATCATCTGGTCGGTCATCTGCTGGATGAGGTCGGCCAGTTCGGCGCGCGGCATCCCGGCGACGTTCTTGTCGGCGAGCATCCCGGAGCTGCGCACGCGATCGCCCTGCTCAGGCTTCTTGCCGCGTGAGGCGTTCCGGCCCGAACCGCCGACGGCGACGGATTCCGTGTCCTCGGCTTCGCTGTAAACGCGGTCGAGGATGTCGGCGATCTTCTTCCGCAGCGGCTGCGGATCGACACCGCGCTCCTCGTTGTAGGCGACCTGCTTGGCGCGGCGGCGATCGGTCTCGTCGATGGCGTGCTGCATCGAGTCGGTGATCTTGTCCGCGTACATGTGCACCTCGCCCGACACGTTTCGCGCCGCGCGGCCGATCGTCTGGATCAGCGACGTGCCGCTGCGGAGGAAGCCCTCCTTGTCCGCGTCGAGGATCGCGACCAGCGAGACCTCGGGCAGGTCGAGACCTTCACGGAGCAGGTTGATGCCGACCAGCACGTCGTAATCGCCCGCGCGCAGCTGCCGCAGCAGCTCGATCCGGCGCAACGTGTCGACCTCGGAGTGCAGGTACCGCACCCGGATGCCCAGCTCCAGCAGGTAGTCGGTGAGGTCCTCGGACATCTTCTTGGTGAGCGTGGTGACCAGGACGCGCTCGTCCTTCTCCGCCCGGTCGCGGATCTCGTGCACCAGGTCGTCGATCTGGCCTTCGGTGGGCTTCACGACCACCTTCGGGTCGATCAGGCCGGTGGGCCGGATGACCTGCTCGACGAACTCGCCACCGGCCTGCCCCATCTCGTACGGCCCCGGCGTCGCCGACAGGTACACCGTCTGCCCGATCCGGTCGCTGAACTCCTCCCAGGTCAGCGGCCGGTTGTCGACCGCGCTGGGCAGCCGGAACCCGAACTCGACCAGGTTCCGCTTCCGTGACATGTCGCCTTCGTACATGCCGCCGATCTGCGGGACGGTCTGGTGCGATTCGTCGATGACCAGCAGGAAGTCGTCCGGGAAGTAGTCGATGAGGGTGGCCGGCGCGGTCCCCGCGCCGCGGCCGTCGATATGCCGCGAATAGTTCTCGATCCCGGAGCAGAAGCCGACCTGGCGCATCATCTCGATGTCGTACGCGGTGCGCATCCGCAGCCGCTGGGCCTCGAGCAGCTTGCCCTGCTTCTCCAGCTCGGCCAGCCGCTGTTCCAGCTCGGCTTCGATGCCGTGGATGGCCTTCTCCATCCGCTCCGGGCCCGCGACGTAGTGCGTGGCCGGGAAGATGCGGACCTCGTCGACCTCTTTCACGATGTCGCCGGTGAGCGGGTGCAGGTAGTACAGCTTCTCGATCTCGTCGCCGAAGAACTCGACGCGGATCGCCAGCTCCTCGTACGCCGGGATGATCTCGACCGTGTCGCCGCGGGCGCGGAAGGTGCCGCGCGCGAAGGCGATGTCGTTGCGGGTGTACTGCACGTCCACCAGCGCGCGGAGGAAGACGTCCCGGTCGAGCTGTTCGCCGACCTTCAGCTTCGAGGACCGGTCCAGATACGACTGGGGCGTGCCGAGGCCGTAGATGCACGAGACACTCGCGACCACGATGACGTCGCGCCGCGACAGCAGGTTCATCGTCGCCGAGTGCCGCAGCCGCTCGACGTCGTCGTTGATCGACGAGTCCTTCTCGATGTAGGTGTCCGTCTGCGCGATGTACGCCTCGGGCTGGTAGTAGTCGTAATAGCTGACGAAGTATTCGACCGCGTTGTGCGGGAACAACTCCCTCAGTTCGTTCGCCAGCTGCGCGGCCAGCGTCTTGTTCGGCGCCATCACCAGCGTCGGACGCTGGACGCGCTCGATCAGCCAGGCCGTCGTCGCCGACTTGCCGGTACCCGTGGCGCCGAGCAGGACGATGTCCTTCTCGCCCGCGTTGACCCGGCGTTCGAGCTCGTCGATGGCCGCCGGCTGGTCACCGGCGGGCTTGTAGTCACTGACGACCTCGAACCGGCCGCCGGTCCGGGGGATGTCGGTGACAGGCCGGTGGTCCGAGTGGGCGAGTACGGGGTGTTCGGTTGCGAAAGCCACGTCCTCAAGAGTAGGCGCTGGGTCCGACAGTTTTCGTTTCGCCTGGTCGGATCAGCAGGAACAGTCACAGCAGTTGCAGCAGTCACAACCGTCACAGTTGTTGCACCAGGCCTCGTGTGGCTTCCCGCTCCACGCCCCGGGGAACGGGTCCCGGCAGCAGAACTGGCACGAACAGCACATGTAGGTCGCCACCGCGCAACCGAAGAAGAACCCCCTCGGCTGAGCGGGCACCCGGAACTTCGGCGTCCAGCAGCAACCGCCCTGACCGTCGGTCGGGGCGCCGCCGTGCTTCCGCTTCTTCTTCGGCGGTTCCTGCGGCGGGCCTCCACCACCGGGAGCGCCCGGCGGCGGAGGCGGCGGCTGGTAGCCGCCCTGCGGGTACTGCTGGGGCGGATAGGGCTGGTGGGGGTGCTGCTGAGGCTGGGGGCCGGGCCCGATCCAGCCCGGCGGCGGCTGCTGCGGACCGTGGCCGTGGCCGGTGAGGTTGTGCCCGAAAGCGCGCCGCACCGCCTGCCGCAGTTCGTGCACCAGCAGCGCGTGCACCAGCTTGGGCTGATCGAACCTCACCTCGCGAAGGGCGAGTTCGACGCCGAGCACGGCGTCGTCGCACAGCCGCCGAGCCTCGGCGAGCCCGGTCCCGGTGGCCGTCAGCGGGTTCCACGCGCCGGCGGCCTCGTCCTCGGCGAGGTCCTCGACGGCGTCGAGCAGATGCGCGGCCCTGCCGAACAGGCGTCCGGCCTCGGCCAGCGGCGCGGCGTTCTCCGGGCGGCCCGCCAGCACGGCGGTGTGGGCGAACGCGGCCGCCGTCGCCAGTTCGGCGGGTTCGGTGGCGAGGACGGCCGAATCACCGAGGCGGACGGCGTTTTCGATCTCGGCCTGCCGGTCGACCGCCTCGGTCAGGACCGCCGTGTCGAATCCGACCCGGATGCCCGTGCGGCTCCCCTGATCCGCCCATCGCGTCGCGACTCGCCTCGCGGCGAGGGCGACGGAACGCCGCGCGAAGGCACCGTCACGGTCCTCGACGTGGTCACTGATCTTGGCCGACGCCAACACCAGGGAGACCGCCGCCGCGAGCTGGGCTCCGCCGCCCTTCGCGACCGACGTCCCCTTCATCGCGCGAAGCGGGCAAGGGCCGGCGTCGCGCCGTCCCTCCGCACGCGGCGACTGGGCTTCGACGAGCGCCGAGATGATCAAGCCGTCATAGTTCGTCACCATTCGGGCGAGTTGTCCGTGTTCGTCGCGCAGCGCCAGGCAAAGGCCGCACAGGTGGGCGAGCCAGTCCGCGTGCAGACCCGCGGAAAGCCGGTGGCGGCACGGCCTGATGATCCCGAACATACTTTGACTCCCACTCACCCTTATGGCGGAACCAGCGCACCTTATCCGGCCGTGCGGCGCTACTCCCCCGGAACCGCGAAACCGTGATCGTCCACCCGGTTGGGCGGTGTTCGCGGGCGTCGGCGCCTTCCAAGATGGGCGCATGACCGCGCTGCACCCGCCCAAGGTCGAGTACTTCGACCCGGCCGCGAAGACCAACACCGACCCCAAGGGCGTCGTGAGGGACGTCGATGAATACCGCGAAGAGCCCTTCGGCCTCTATATGGCGCGGCCTGCCCCTGGGCGGCGGCAGTTCCACTACATCGAGTCCTGGCTGCTGCCGGAACTCGGCCTCCGGATCACCGATTTCTGGTTCAACCCCGGCCACGAACGCGATCAGGACTTCTATCTCGACGTCGTCGACGTCCGCCGCGAGGGCGGCGTCTGGGTCGCCACCGATCTCTATCTGGACCTCGTCCTGCGGGACAAGAAATCCGTCCAGGTGATCGACACCGACGAACTCCTCGCCGCGGTCACCGGCGGGCTGCTCTCCCCCGCCGACGGCGAACGCGCGCTCGGGGTCAGTCACACGACCGTCGACGGGCTGGCCACCCACGGCCACGACCTGCGCGACTGGCTGTCCACAAAGGACATCACGCTCGGCTGGCGACGGCACTGACCGGCCGTCATCCATCGTTCGGTTGATTCCGCCTCATCCCTTCGGTGAGCGGATCCCGACCGGCCGGCGGATTCCCGGGAAGCCGCCCACGCGGGACTCTCGATCACGGGTGAAACCGATCGAGAGGGGGCGGATACCCGTGGTCATCGAGACCGAGGGACTCCGGGAACGGTCCGGTGAGCGGGAACGCGCGGAAGTCGCGCCGTTCGCCAGGGCACCGGTGCTGGCGATCGCCGGGGCGATGGGGGCGGTACTCGCGGCGACGGCCGGCCGCTACGGCTACTTCGGCGACGAACTGTACTTCCTGGCGGCCGGCAGGCATCTGGACTGGGGGTATGCCGACCAGCCGCCGTTGTTGCCGCTCCTGGCGCGACTGATGGACACGTTCGGCGCCGATTCGCCCTTCGTCCTGCGGATCCCGGCGATGCTGGCGATGGTCGCCGGCGTCGTGCTCACCGCCTTGATCGCCAGGGAACTCGGCGGCGGACGCAAGGCGCAGATGATCGCGGCGGCGGCCTTCGCGGTGTCCCTCCAGATGCTGGGCACCGGGCACTACCTGGCGACCAGCACGATCGACCCGTTCCTGTGGACGCTGCTGCTGTGGCTGCTCGTCCGATGGGTACGGATCCGCGCGGACGGGCTCCTGGTCTGGAGCGGCGTGGCGACCGGATTCGCACTCAACACGAAGTTCCTCATCGGGGCGTTCTGGGCCGTCGCGCTGGTCGCCGCGGTGGCGTTCGGTCCCCGCGATCTCCTCCGCCGTCCGGCGCTCTGGCTCGGAGCGCTGATCGCCGCCGCGATGATCGCGCCCACCCTCGTGTGGCAGGCGGCCAACGGCTGGCCACAGCTGACGATGGGCGCGGCGATCTCCCGAGAGGTCTCGGCAGGCTGGGGCGGGCGGGCCACGTTCGTCCCGACCCTGGTGATGAGCGCGGGAGTGCCGATCGGGATGGTCCTGGTCTGCTACGGGCTGTGGAGGCTGCTGCGCTCCGAACGCCTGCGGCCGTACCGGTTCCTGGGGTGGACGGCGCTCGGCGTACTCGCGGTGTTCCTGGTGGCGAACGGCCGTTACTACTACGCGGCGGGGATGTTCGCCCCGCTGTTCGCCGCCGCGGCGGTGGAGATCGAAGCGGGCCGCGCGTCGAAGTACTGGCGCTGGATCGCCACCTGGCCGGTGTATCTGGTGGCGGCGGTGATCGCGATCCCACAGGCGCTTCCGATCCTCCCGCGGTCGGCCATGGCGACCGCACCGGAATGGGTGCGGCCGGTCTTCGCCGACGAGGAGATCGGCTGGCGGGAGATCACGGAGTCGGTGGCACAGGCGTACCGGGCCGTTCCCGATCCACCCCATACGGGCATCATCGCGGCGAGGTACTGGCAGGCCAGTGCGATCGACCACTATGGACCGGAGCTCGGACTTCCATCGCCGTCGAGTCCGAACCGCGGCTACGTGACGCTGCCGGGGCCGCCGGAATCGGCACGCGACATCCTGTTCGTCGGGAACGACCCTTCGGGACTTGTGCCGTACTTCACGCGAGTGCGCGAGGTCGGCGCGCTCGACAACCGGGCCGGGATCCGGAACGTGAGCCAGGGCATGAAGATCTGGCTGGCCACCGGCCGGAACGGGCCATGGGACACGATATGGCCGAAGCTCGCGGACTGGGGCTTCTGAGCCTCGCCGGTCCTCTCGCGACCGACGCGCCACGTCGGTGGCACGTAAGGTGCGAGAGGACCGGCACCCGAGTGATCTGCGAGGACTGGATGGAAGCCGCCCACGCGGCCGAAACACCGACCGTGTCCGGCGCGGCGTTCGCCCGGCTCCCGGTGGCGTTGCTCGCCGCCGCGGCCGCGGCCGCCCTGCTGGCGACGGCGTGGCGATACGGCTACTTCGGCGACGAACTGTACTTCCTCTCGGCCGGCAAGAGGCTGGCTTGGGGTTACGCCGACCAGCCGCCGGTGCTCCCGTTCCTGGCGCTGGCGATGGATTCGCTCGCATCGGGCAACGTCTTCGTCTTCCGGCTCCCCGCTGTCCTCGCGACGGCCGCCGGTGTGGTGTTCACCGGGCTCATCGCCTACGAGATGGGCGGGGACCGCCGGGCGCAGACCCGCGCCGCCGCCGCGTACGCGATCTGCGGACAGTTCCTCGGCAGCGGGCACTACCTGGCCACCTCGACGATCGACCCGGCCCTGTGGGCGCTGATCGTGTGGCTGCTGGTGCGGTGGATGCGGACGCGCGACGACAACCTGTTGCTGTGGCTGGGCGTCGCGACCGCCGTCGCGCTCAACGTCAAGCTCCTCGTCGCGACGTTCTGGGTCGCCGCCGGGATCGCGATCCTGCTCTTCGGACCGCGGGATTTCTTGCGCAGGCCCAAACTCTGGATCGGCGCGGGTATCGCCGCGCTCTCCCTCGTACCGACCCTCTGGTGGCAGGCCGCGAACGGCTGGCCGCAACTGGAGATGGGCGACGTCATCGCCCACGAGACCACCGGCGGCTGGAGCGGCCGCGCCGGCTTCCTGCCCGCCCTGCTGACCGGCGCCGGGCTCGGCATCGGCGTCGTCGGCGTCCTTTATGGACTCTGGGTCCTGCTGTTCTCGGCGAGGATGCGCGAGTTCCGTTTCCTCGGCTGGACCGCCGTCGGCGTGATCGCGCTCTTCATCCTGTCCAACGGCCGGTACTACTACGCGGCGGGCATGTTCGGCGTCCTCTGGGCGGGTGCGGCCGTCCATTTCGGACAGTTGACGCCGTCCCGATGGTTCCGCTGGGTCCCGACCTGGCCGGTGTTCCTGCTTTCCGCGCTGTACACCCTCCCCTACGCGTTGCCGGTGTGGCCCGCAGCCTGGCTCGCGGAAGGCAGGAACGTACCGCGCCCGGCGTACGCGCTGGAGGAGATCGGCTGGCCGGATCTCGCCCGTTCGGTCGCGGACGCCTATCACCGGCTCCCGCCGGAACAGCGGGAGCGCACCACACTCGTCACGGCCGGGTACTGGCAGGCCGGAGCGCTGGACCGGTACGGCGCCGACTACGGGCTGCCCGCCGTGTACAGCCCCAGCCGGGGTTTCTGGTACTTCGGGCATCCGCCGGAGACCGCGGACAGCGTCCTGTTCGTCGGGCCCGATCCGGCGCGGCTGCTGCGTTCGTTCACCGACGCCCGCATCGTCGCCCGCGTGGACAACGCCGCCGGTGTCCGCAACGTGAGCCGCGGGATGCCGATTTGGCTGGTCACCGGCCACACCGAAGCCTGGGCGACGGCGTGGCCGGGCCTGCGGGAATTCCGGGTTTGACCAGGGCTTACGGAGTCCAGCCGGTCGACTCGGCCCAGGCGTCTGCCCGCGCGAAGGCCGCGTCGACCCAGAACTGCTTCTCATCGGTGTACTGCTCGACCGTCCCGTCGCCGGCGTGCTTCGCGGCCATGGCGTTCTTGACCGCGGCGTAGGCGTCGCGTTCGTCCGGGTTCCGCCGCAGCCATTCCGGGAACAGCAGTGCGAGCCGCCAGGCCGGTGTCTCCTGGGAGCGGACGTGCAGGTTGACCGGGCGGCGCGGATCGCCACCGAAGTGAAACCGCTTCGGCCAAGTCCCCTCTTCGCCGTGCGCGTCGTCGAACCATTCGCCTTCCGCGCGCGGGAATCCGGCGTCGGACAGCCGTTCGGCCAGCTCGTCGGCCTTGTCCAAAGTGGACACCGTCAGCTGGAGGTCGAGGATGTCCTTGGCGGGCAGCCCCGGCACGGAGGTCGAACCGATGTGATCGACCCGCACGGCGTCGTCACCGGCCACCACACGGATCCGCGCGAGCGCCCGCTCGGCCTGCGCCGGCCATGTCTCGTCGTACGGCGCGATCTTCGGCGACATCGGCGCACGCGGCTTGCGAAGCCGTACGTTCGCCTCGAACGGAGTCAGCCTGTCCGCCCACAACGCGTCGACGTCGGCGAGCACGATGTCGGGCGCCCCGCTGTTGTCGAACCAGACGTCGGCCACGGCCCGGCGCTGATCGGTCGTCGCCTGCGCCTTGATCCGGGCACGCGCGTCGGTCTCGGCCATGCCCCGCGCCTCGACCAGACGGCGGACGCGGACCTCCTCCGGCGCGTCGACCATGACGACGAGGTGGTACATCGGCGCGAGGCCGCCTTCGACCAGCAGCGGGATGTCGTGGACGATGATCGCGTCCGGCGCCGCTGCCGCCATCAACTCCGCGGTCCTGGCGCCGACCCTCGGGTGGACGATCGAGTTCAGCCGCTTGCGGGACTCCTCGTCGGCGAACGCCTTGGCGGCGAGCGCGGCCCGATCCAGCGAACCGTCGGAGGCGAGGATGTCTTCGCCGAACGCCTCGACGAGCTCGGCGAGTCCCGGCGTCCCCGGCTCGACGACTTCCCTGGCGATCTTGTCGGAATCGATGAGGACGGCGCCGTGCTCGGAAAGCCGGTTCGCCACCGTCGATTTTCCGGCGCCGATTCCGCCGGTCAGGCCCACACGCAGCATGCGGTCAGCCTAGTGGCGCGGCCAGCGCCGACCGCTCAGGGTCACGGAACGGCCACGCCGGGCACAGCCGGATACAAAACGCAAGTTCATAGTGACGCGTTACACGACCTTTATGGGTGACACGCCGGGCGGTTACGCGGCTTCGGGAGCTTGATTGCGTACCGTGCGCGGCGAAGGTAGCCCACACGGAGGAAAGATGGCAGACGGCAAGCACGTCGGAAGGCACCGGCTCGGAACGCCGGGGCTGGTGCACTGTGTCCTCCATCGTCCCGTGGCCGAGGCCCTCGCCGAATATCGGCGCACGTGGCTGAGCGCGCTCCTGGTCCCGGCCAAGCACAGCTTCGCCGGACTCCGTCGCAGGGCGCGCGCCGCCGCGCTCGACCGCGTCTGGGTGCCGGCCGTCCGGCCCGCCACCTCCTGATCTTTCACGCAATTCGGCACCTGGTTGCGATCCTTGCGCGCGCAAGGATCGCAACCAGGTGCCGAATTGCGTAAGAAAGCGGCCCCGGTCCGTGGAGGACCGGGGCCGCTTTCTGTCAGCTACTGGCTGAGCGCCTGGATCAGGCAGCGCCGCCCGAGAGCTTCTCGCGGAGAGCCGCGAGCTGCTCGTCGCTGGCGAGCGTGCCGCCGCTCTTGGCCTCGGCCGGAGCGGAGGTGTAGCTCTGCTCGCCCGAGTCGCTCGAGGAAGAGGTGACACCGGTCGCGGCGTCCGCAGCGGCCTCGGCGTCGGCCTCGGCGGCCTTGACGACCTGCTTCATGTGAGCCTCGTAGCGGGTGTGAGCCTCGGCGTACTGACGCTCCCACTCCTCACGCTGCTTGTCGAAGCCTTCCTGCCACTCCTGGGTGTCCGGGTCGAAGCCTTCGGGGTAGATGTAGTTGCCCTCGGCGTCGTACTCGGCGGCCATGCCGTACTGAGTGGGGTCGAACTCGGTCTCCGGCGTGACGCCCTCGTTCGCCTGCTTCAGCGACAGCGAGATGCGACGACGCTCGAGGTCGATGTCGATGACCTTGACCATCACGTCGCCGTTGACCTGGACGACCTGCTCCGGGATCTCCACGTGGCGCTCGGCCAGCTCGGAGATGTGCACCAGGCCCTCGATGCCCTCTTCGACGCGCACGAACGCACCGAACGGAACGAGCTTGGTGACCTTGCCCGGCACGATCTGGCCGATCGCGTGGGTGCGGGCGAACTGACGCCACGGGTCTTCCTGGGTCGCCTTCAGCGACAGCGAGACGCGCTCGCGGTCCATGTCGACGTCCAGAACCTCGACCGTGACCTCCTGGCCGACCTCGACGACCTCGGACGGGTGGTCGATGTGCTTCCAGGACAGCTCGGAGACGTGCACCAGGCCGTCGACGCCACCCAGGTCCACGAAGGCACCGAAGTTGACGATGGACGACACGACACCCTTGCGGACCTGGCCCTTGGCGAGCGCGTTGAGGAACTCGCTGCGCACCTCGGACTGGGTCTGCTCCAGGTAGGCGCGGCGGGACAGGACCACGTTGTTGCGGTTCTTGTCCAGCTCGATGATCTTCGCCTCGAGCTCGCGGCCGACGTACGGCTGCAGGTCGCGCACACGGCGCATCTCGACCAGCGACGCGGGCAGGAAGCCGCGCAGGCCGATGTCCAGGATGAGGCCGCCCTTGACGACCTCGATGACGGTGCCCTTGACGGGCTCGTCCTTCTCCTTGAGCTCCTCGATCGTGCCCCAGGCGCGCTCGTACTGCGCACGCTTCTTGGACAGGATCAGACGGCCTTCCTTGTCCTCCTTCTGGAGGACCAGGGCTTCGACCTCATCGCCGACGGTGACAACCTCAGCCGGGTCGACATCGTGCTTGATGGAGAGCTCGCGCGAGGGGATGACACCCTCGGTCTTGTAGCCGATGTCGAGCAGGACCTCGTCACGGTCAACCTTGACGATGGTTCCTTCGACGATGTCGCCATCGTTGAAGTACTTGATCGTCTTGTCGATCGCTGCGAGGAAATCTTCCTCCGACCCGATGTCGTTGATAGCGACCTGCGGGGCCCCAATGGGGGCGGTCGGGGCGGTGGCGGTGTCGGTCGTCATTAGGCGGGTTGCTCCGGTGGATGGGAAGTAGTGGGTTTGCGGTTAGGGCACCATGGGCTCTCCGGCATGAGGTGACCGCACAAGCAAACGTCCACAGGGAACGACCGCGAGCATCACCGCATCCGGTGCGCGACCCCCTGACCCGGACGCTGAGCGAACCGGGGGAAAGAGTAGCGCGAACCCACTGCGCTAACAGATATCCTACGCGGCCCCCTGTACACGGCACAATCAGGGTCGCCCCCGCGATCACGGCGGGCGGATAAACTGTCCGGCGAAGCCCTGACCTGGGGAAAGGATATCGGTTTGAGCCAGCAGTCCGCCACCGAGCCCGAACGGCACGCAGAGGCCGAGGAGCGGCTCGGCACCGCGGGGGTCGCCTACCGGGCGGTCTCCGCCCCCGAGGCGACGGCCGCGAACCTGGCGTGGTGGGACGCCGACGCCGACGACTATCAGGCGACCCACGGCGGCTTCCTCGGCGACGCGGACTTCGTCTGGTGCCCGGAGGGCGTCCGCGAGGCCGACGTGGCACTTCTGGGTGAAGTCGGCGGCAAGCGGATCCTCGAGGTCGGCTGCGGGCAGGCGGCGTGTTCGCGCTGGCTCGCCGCGCAGGGCGCCGAGGCGGTAGCGACCGATCTGTCGGCGGGCATGCTGCGGCACGCGAGGGAGGGCAACGAGCGCACCGGCACCCCCGTGCCGCTCGTACAGGCGACGGCGGAGTCGCTCCCGTTCGCCGGCGCGAGCTTCGACGCGGCCTGCTCGGCCTTCGGCGCGGTCCCGTTCGTGGCGTCGGTGGACGTCGTGTTCGCCGAGGTCCACCGGGTGCTCAAGCCGGGTGCCCGCTGGGTGTTCTCGGTGACCCATCCGATGCGCTGGATCTTCCCCGACGACCCCGGTCCGCAGGGCCTCACGGTCACCCAGCCGTACTTCGACCGCACGCCGTACGTCGAGGTCGACGAAGAGGGCGTCGCGACCTATGTCGAGTACCACCGCACCATCGGCGACTACGTCCGCGCGCTCGCCGACGCCGGTTTCGCGCTGACGGACCTCATCGAGCCCGCCTGGCCGGAGGGGCACTCCCGCACCTGGGGGCAGTGGAGCCCGTTGCGCGGCAAGCTCTTTCCCGGCACCGCGATCTTCTGCGCCCAACGGGGATGACGTCGGCGGCGGAGCGGCAACGGGCGCGGTTCGCCGCGCTCGACCCGCTGCTTCCGTCGCCGCCCCCGCTCCCGCCCGGCGAGCCCCTGGAGGCAGGCGGCGCCATCGGGACGATCGCGCACGTACGGTTCGCCGCGGGTTCCTGGCAGCGGCTCTGGGGTCCGGCACATCTCCAGATCCTGTCGGCGGTCCTGCCCGCCGACGCCGGCGCGGGAATGAGCGCGCTGCTGTCCGCCTGGCGTGACCGGATCGCGCTCGCCGACGCCGAACCCGATTCGGCGTGCACGGTCACCTGGCCCAGCCGGGACGTCGCCGTCATGCGAGCTTTTCTCGACCACGGGCTCGCGCCGCAACTGGCGCTGGCCGTCCGCGCGCCCGCCAAGGGCGACGCGCACACCGTGCCCGGCGTGACCGTCCGGGAGTCCTCCGGCGGCGACCTGGAGGAGATCGTCGAGCTCCGGTTCGAAGAACTTCGCTACACCTCGTTCGTCGGCCACGGTGTCGTCCGGCCAGGGGCCAAGGCGCTGCTCGCGGAGGAGGTCCGGCGCGGCCTGCAGTTCGGCGGCCGCGTCTGGATCGCCGAGGAGGAAGGGATCACGGTGGGGATGGTGACCAGCGGAAAGCGCTCCCCGATCCCCGGTGACGCGCTCGCCGGGCGGCTGCCGCCGGGCGAGTGGGGCTATGTCGGGACGCTCGCGGTCACCGGCGCCGCGCGGGGCCGCGGGATCGGGCGCGCGCTGACCGCCGTCGCGCACGACGAACTGTTCTCGCCGTCGCTGCGCGGTACCTTCGTCTCGTACAATCCGGCCAATCCGCTTTCCCCCGTGTTCTGGCACCGGCAGGGTTATCGTCCACTGTGGACGACGTGGGCGGCGGGGCCCGCGGCGGCCCTGCGGTAGCGGTGCCCGGCGCGGTCGACCCTGGGGACGGGATGGAAATCGAGAAGAAGCTGCTCGACGCGCACCGCGCCCGGTTCGCGGCGATCGACAGGCTCCTGCCCGAAGCGGCTCCGCCCCCGGTCGTCGGCGAGCGCGTGGACGCCGCCACGTCGTCGGGCGTCCAGGTCACCGGCGTGGTGCAGCGGCAGTTGCACGGTCCGGACGACGTCCCCCTGCTCTGGTCGGCCGCCGACGTGCGGCAGCTGTTCCCGTTCATCGGCGGCACCGGCACCGAGGGCATGGACGTGCTGCTGCGCGCGTGGCGGACGTGGATGGACGCCGAATCCCCCGGCGAGGATTCGTCGTGCGTGGTCAACTGGCCGAGCCGGGACGCCGAGGCGATCCGGGCCTTCCTCGACCACGGCCTGGTGCCGATGTCCGCGCTCGCCGTGCGCACCGACCACCGCCGCGAAGACCCGGCAGGCGACGGCGTGGCCGTCCGCCGGGCCCGGTACGCGGACTTCGACGACGTGCTCGCGATGGCCGTGTCGACCCACGACTACATCGGCCAGGTCGCCACCCGGCACCGCTCGAACGCCGCCGAGCTGCTCGCCCCGGCGCTGGAACGCGCGCTCGACAAGGACGCTCCGCTGTTGTGGCTGGCCGAACGGGACGGCACGGTCGCCGCGTTCGCGCACGCCGCCTGGGTGATTTCGTCACCGGGGTCGGCGGAGGCCGAACTGCTCCCCCACGGCCGCTGGGGATACGTGAACAACGTCGTCACCGTGGCGGGCCTGCGCGGGAGCGGGCTCGGCCGCGCCCTGATGTCCGTGGTGCACGAGGAGTTCGCGGGCGACGGCGCGGACGGCACGTACCTCTACTACAACCCGACCAACCCGCTCTCTTCGGTGTTCTGGCACCGGCAGGGTTATCGTCCACTGTGGACGTCCTGGGAGGTCCACCCGGCTTCGGCGCTGCGCTGATCGAAAGGCACGGCGAGTCGTCCGGTTTGCGGAGGTTTCGTCACTCTTGCGTGTGACATGGGCCCCCCACGGTTGTATACCTCCCAGGTCAGGGCTAACTTTTGAACTGACCAGTCAGTTTAAAGTTCCGCGAGTCACCGACCTGGGAGTTCTTCGTGCGGGTTCAAGCCGACAGGGTGTCCGTGACCGGACCCCACGGCACGTTGCTGTCGCCTACTTCGCTCACGGTTTCGGGCGGTGAGCTGGCGATCGTGCACGGCGAGCCAGGGGTCGGCGTCACCGCCTTCGGGCTGGCGCTGGCAGGCAGACTGAAGCCCGCCACCGGAACGGTGACCGTCGAGGGCGGCGACCCGCGGAAGGTCGTCGCGATCGTCGACTCCCCCGGCGTGAGCGACCCGGACGGCGCGTTGTCGCTGCAGGTCGTCGTCGGCGAGGAACTCGAACTCGCGAAGCGCCCGGCGAACAAGGCCGCCGTCGCGAGCTGGCTGGCCGAGCACGACGCCGCCGCCTTCGCCACCACCCGCTTCGAGAACCTCGAAGCGGTGACGCGCACCCGGCTGCTCACCGCGCTGGCCGCCGGCCGTGAGGGCGTCGGCGTACTGGTGCTCGACACCCCGGACAGGCACACCAGCGACGTCGACAGCTGGGCGACGCTCGCCCGCGAGCACGCCGAGCGCGGCCTCGCCGTGATCGTGCTGACCGCCACCACCCCGGTTTCGGCCCTGCCGGAGAAGCCCGCTCGGTGCGGCGCTCTCGAGCAGCCCGCCCCCGTGCGTTGCGCACCCGTCGAGGCGGAGGCCGAGCCGGACGAAACCGAAGAGACCGCGAAGACTTCAGGAGACCAGGAATGAACCCCGTCCGGATCGCCGCGAACGAGCTGCGCCGGCTGAGCAGCGGCACCCTGCCGAAACTCGCCATGGCCGCGCTCGTCCTGGTGCCGCTGCTGTACGCGTCCTTCTACCTTTACGCGAACTTCGACCCGTACTCGCGCCTGGACAAGCTGCCCGCCGCCGTCTTCACCTCGGACGCCGGTTCGAAGGACTCCGCCGGCGCGGAGCGCAACGTCGGCCGCGAAGTGACCGACGAGCTGGTCAAGTCCGGCACGTTCCAGTGGCACGAGGTCTCCCCCGAGGAGGCCGCCAAGGGCGTCCGCGACGACAAGTACTCGTTCGCCATCGGCATCCCGCGTGACTTCTCCGCGGCATTGCTGTCCTCGGGCAACTTCCAGCCCCAGCAGGCGACCATCACGCTGACCACCAACGACGCCAACAACTATCTGTCGGGAACCATCGCGAAACAGGTGGCCGAACAGGTCCGCAAGACGATCGCGGAGAAGGTCGGCAGCGAGGCGGCGGACAAGTTCCTGGTCGGTTTCTCCACGATCTACGGCAAGATCCAAGAAGCCTCGACGGGCGCTTCGCAGCTCGCAGACGGCGCGGGCAAGCTCAAATCGGGTCAACAGCAGCTGGCCGACGGCGCCTCCCAGCTCGCCTCCGGCAGCTCCCAGCTGGCGACCGGGCTCGGCACCCTGAAATCCAGTACCGCCCAGCTCCCTGCGCAGACGAAGAAACTGGCCGACGGCGCCGGTCAGGTCGCCGACGGCAACCAGAAGGTCGCCGACGCGGCCTCGCTCGCGGCGACGGCCTCCGGGGACATCCAGGCCAAACTCGACGGCTACCGCACCCAGCTCGCGCAGGACCTGCGCGACGCCGGCCTCCCCGAGACGAAGGTGCAGGAGATCCTCAGCCGCCTCGACACCCTCCGGTCGCCGGTCGACCAGGCGAACACGAAGATCCAGGGCGCGAACAGCCAGCTCATCCAGCTCGCCTCCGGCGCGCGGCAGGTGTCCGACGGCGCGCACCAGCTGGCCTCCGCCACGCCGCAGCTCACGAGCGGCATCGCGCAGGCCGCCGACGCTTCGGTGCAGATCCGGGACGGCGCCGCGAAGCTGAACGACGGCGAGAAGACCGCGGTGACCGGCACGAACCAGCTCGCCGACGGCGCCGTGCAACTGCGCGACGGACTCGCCGCCGGGCTCAAGGAGATCCCGAACCCCGACGACCCCACCCGCGCGGCGACCGCCAACACCATCGCCGACCCGGTCGCGGTCAACTCCTCCGGCGTCGCCTCGGCGGGCACCTACGGCGCGGGGCTCGCCCCGTTCTTCATCTCGCTCGCGACCTGGATCGGCGCGTTCGTGCTGTTCCTGTTGCTGCGCCCGCTCTCGACCCGCGCGCTGACCGCCGGCGCGTCGCCGTTCAAGGTCGCGCTCGGCGGCTGGCTGTCCTCGGCGCTGCTGGGGATCGCGCAGGTGATCGTGCTGTTCGGCGCGGTGACCTGGCTGGTCGGCATCGATGTGGCACATCCGCTCGGCGCGATCGGGTTCGCCATCCTCGTCTCGCTCACCTTCACCGCCGTGGTGCACGCGCTCAATGCCTTCTTCGGTGCCGTCGGGAAGTTCCTCGGCCTGGTGCTGCTGGTGCTGCAACTGGTCAGCGCGGGCGGCACGTTCCCGTGGCAGACCATCCCGGACGCGTTGTACCCGTTGCACATCGTGCTGCCGATGGGTTACGCGATCGACGGGTTCCGGCACCTGCTCTACAGTGGCGCCTCGATGGAGATCCTCGGTGACATCGGTGTCCTGGTCGCGTATCTCGTCGGCGGGATCCTGGTTTCGACGCTGGCGGCGCGGAAACGACGCACCTGGACGGTGTCGGCGCTGAAACCCGAGCTGGCGTTGTGAGTCCCCGGGGTGAGGCGACGAAGCAGAAGTTGTTCGAGGCGACGCTGAGGCTGTCCGCCAGCCGCGGCCTCGTCGGGCTGACGGTGGACGACATCGCGGCCGAGGCGAAGGTCGCCAAAGGCACCGTCTACTACAACTTCGGCAGCAAGGACGGTCTTGTCGACGCGCTGCTGCGCTACGGCGTCGGCGTGCTCGCGGACCGGCTGCGCGCGGCCACCGGCGACGGCGACCCGATGGACGTGATCGAGTCGCAAGTGGACGGTGCGCTGGAGTTCATCGCCGAATACCCCGGTTTCTCGCAGATCCTGGTGAGCGAGATGTGGCGCACGCCAGGGACCTGGCACGAGACGCTGACGCTGCTGCGCGAGGAGATCATCTCGATCGTGCGCGATCAGCTCCACCGGCTGGACGCCGCCGGGCGACTGCCCGACGGCGTCCAGATCCCGACGGCCGCGGCCGGGTTGTTCGGCACGATGCTGGTGGTCGCCCTCGACTGGCAGGTGTTCCAGCCGAAGCGGACGCGGGCGGACGTGCGGGAATCGGTGATGGTGCTGGTCCGGGGCCTCGGGCGTTAGCCGTAACTCGCGTGCTTGAAGCCGTAACTCGCGTGATCGGACTCGTAACTCGCGTGATCGGGGTTCAGGCTTCGGTGTCCCGGGTCCACTTGAGCTTGACCTCGAAGTTGCCTTCCAGGCCCGTTTTCGCGATCACCGCGCCCGCTTGAGCGGTCAGCTTGACGCCGAACTTGAGCTCGACCTCGTCCGGTCCCCTTGTCATCGACCGGAAGGTGTCCAGTGCCGCCGTGGCCGCCTCCTTCACGTTCGCCAGCGCCGCCTCGAACGACCCTTTGGCGTCCTCGACCAGGTCGTCGCGCCGGGAGACGCGGGAGGTGCCGGGGACGGGGTCGATCTCGACGACCACCGAACCGCCGCCTTCGAGCGGGAACCGAGCCAGGTCGTTCACCGATGCTCCTTCACTGTCCACAGGGGATCTTCAACCATTCGCCCGGCTGGATGCTCTTCCGGACGTCTTCGAGTTGTTTCAGCAGGGTGCCCAGCCGGTCGCGGTTGCTCAGGTACTCCAGGACGGCGCGGTGGAAGGCGCCGGTCATCGTCGCGGGCATCAGGTCCGAGGCGTCGAAGCACAGGGCGGACGCCGAGGTGATCCTGTCCGCGACCCGCCTGCTCACCTGATCCGGATAGACGTCGAGGCCGAGTTGCCGGTTGGCGGAAAACGCGTTCGCACGGGGAATCGACGGCCAGATCCGCTGTGCCTTCTCCGAGGCCAGGAATTCGATCAGCTTCCGCGACTGGGGCGTGTCCTGGAACATTCCGGCGAGATCGGCGGCGACCTCGGAGACGTCGCGTCCCGGGAAGGACAGGAAGTCGAAATCGGTGCCCGGCTTGGGGAACGTCCCGTCCGCTCGCTTGAAGTTCTGGTAGCGGCTCATGATGAACGACGCCTGGTGTTCCAGCGCGCAGCCCGGCGGCTCGGCGAACATCGCCTTGCCCGCGTCGCCGAAGTCGGTCAGCAGCGCGGCCGCGGTGCCGCCGCGGATGGCGGCGGGCTCGAGCACGGAACCCCAGTCGCGCCAGGCCTGTTCGACCTCCGGCGAGGTCCACGGCAGACCGCCGGACGCCCATTGCCGGTACTTGTCCGGTCCCGCCGAGTGCAGCAGGATGTCCTCGATCCAGTCGGTCCCCGGCCAGCCCGAGGCCGGCGGGGCACCCATCCCGACGCACCATGGCGTGCCGCCCGCCGCGGTCAGTCCGGCGGAATACGTGCGAAGCCCCTCGAACGTCGTCGGGCGGATCCCGGTCAGCCGCGCCGGGTCGTACCAGATCAGGCTCTTGAGATCGGCCTTCACCGCGACGGCGTACAGCTTCTGGGTGCCGATCTGCTGCAGGGTGACCCATTGCGAGCTGAACGACCGCGTCACCGCGGCGGAGAGGGCGTCGTCGAGCGGCAGCAGATCGCCCGACTTCTGGTACTTCGCCAGCACCCCGGCGTTGGGCAGGACGGCCACGTCCGGCGGCGTACCGCGTTGGACGTCCGAAGCCAGCACCTGGTCGACCGCGCGGGTGCCTTCGTAGAGGTAGTCGATCCCGGTGTCGGCCTTGAACGCGTCCAGCACCTGCCGGAACGCCTTCTCCTCCTCCCCTGTCCAGGACGCGAGTACGACGACCGGCCCGTCGTCCGCCGACGCCGAACAGCCGCCCGCGACGAGCGAGAGCGCCATCAGCACGGCCAGCAGGCGGTTCACGGGCGGTACCGGTATTCGTCGATCCGGGCGTGCAGCCCGAGCAGGACCAGCGCGCCCGCGAGCAGGGTGCCCGCCGGGATCAGGAACTCCCGCCCGCCGGATTCGGCCGCTGCGGAGGCGTCGGCCGCCACCGCCTTCGCGCCCGCGGTGGTCACCCGGGTGTTGTCCGTCGCCACCGTGGTGGCCTGCCGTGCCCGCGCCCGGAACTCGTCGACGGTCACTCCGCATCCCTGCTCCTCGTCGCAGTACTCGGCCAGCAGGTCGGCGAGCCGTCGCTGGCCGGCGTCGTCGGCCGCCTTGATCTGCGCGGACCGCGCGGCGGCGACGCCGTCGAGCCGTTCCCCGACCGAGTCCAGGCGGTCACGGCTGACCAGGGTGAACACCAGGGCGACCCCGATGGCGGCGATCAGCGCGGTCGCCACGAGCAGCGGGACGTTCGCCACGCGGCGGAACCGTTTCCGCAGATACAGCTGGGTGAGCACCAGCAGCACCAAGAGGGCGAGCACCGGCAGCAGCCAGAGCGGAAGCATCGCGGGGCTCATCCCGGTGGCCGACAGTTGCCGGTTCAGCGCCTCGCGCTGCCTGACTTGCAACGCTTCCAGCTCCTCCAGGACACCGCCCGCGGCGTGCAGGAGCCGTGAGGCGTGCCAGAGGTCGACAGCGCCGAGCACGGCGGCGTCCGGCTGACGGAAGTGCACGTCGGCCTGGCCGATGGAGCCCGAGTAGGCCGCGACCTGGCTTTCCACCACCTGCAGCGCGTTACCGCCCGCCTCACCCGCCTGGTTGAACTCCGCGACCCTCGCGAGGCTCTGGCTCGCCAGCGCCAGCTGGTTCGAGTATTCCTGCCCCGGACCGGCGAGCCTCGCCTCGCCGGAGGCGAAACTCGTGATCGCGGCGGCGTCGGCGGCCACCAGCGCGGCGCGCGCGGCGGTCACTTCGAGTACCGCCTGCGCGCTCCGGTCGCGGACGGTCTCGGCCGTCTTCTGGACGTTCTGGAACGCCCACAGCGAGACCACCAGGACCGCGAGGGTGAGCGCGAGCAGGGCGGTGCGGAGCCGGACCAGCCGTACGCGGGTCGCCGTCACGAAACCGCCTCGCCGAACGGTCTTCCGCACCCGACGCAGAAGTTCGCCCCGGCGGGGGAAAGGGCGGGACAGCCGGCACAGGCGACCGGTGACGCGTCGGGCATCGGCCGATCTTCCTGCGGAAGGGCGATTTCCGAAACCCTCGACGGGATGACGACGTGCAACGCGTGGCTGCGTGTCGCGTCCGGGCGCAGGCGCACGACCCCGTTCTCCGCGTCCACGATCTCCACCACCCCCGCGAGACGGGTGAGTGTTTCTTCGTCACCCGCGGCGGTGGCCAGCGCGACCGCCCGGCCCCACTCCCGTTCGGCCCCGGCCCGGTCACCCGCCGCGTAGGCGTCACCGCCCGCGGTCAGCGCCTCGCCGAGATCGGCCTGCGCCGCGTACTTCGAGACCATCGGGTGAATCAGCGTCGGCGGGATCGGGTCGTGGGTCCATCGCCCAGCGATGGCCAGCGCGTCCTCCTCGATCGTGGCGCCGGGAACGGGGACGAGTTCCGTCCACGCGAGCTGACGGTCCTGCCCGTGGCTGGGTTCGAGGTCCGGATCGAGATCGAGGATCAGCTGGTAATCCCGCGTCTCATCGCTCGCGAACGAGCCGAGCGAGAGCTCCAGTTCGCGGACGGCGACCTCGTGGCACCGGTCGGTGAGGTCGTACTCGTCCGGGAACACCTGCTTGATCGACCGCAACCTGCTGAACGGCATGGTGCCGACACGCAGCCGGACCTCGGGCAGCACCTTCGTCATCGCGTTTTCGATCAGCTGCCGGAAATCCTCCGCGAGTTTGTCGTCCTCGACGACGGAGTCGACGTTCCCTCGCAGCACCCGGCCGATCTGGGTGAGTTCGGCGGGTTCCCAGCCGTCGCCGATCCCCCTGGCGTCGCAGACGAACCGGCCCTCACAGCTGTTCAGCACACTCATCAGGTCGGCCCTGGTCTGCGAATCGTTGCGGCCGTCGGTGAGCAGGATCGCGTGGCGGACGGCGTCGGGTGCGCCTTCGAAAAGGTCGCGCGCCTTCGCGAGCCAGGCGCCCATCGCGGTGCCGCCGACGGCCGCCAGGTGCTCGACCGCGGCGCGTGCCTCCGCCCGGGTCGCCGCGGAGGCGGTCACCAGGCCGTCCTCGGCCGGGTAGATCATCTTCGCGCGGTCGGTGCCCTGGATGACGGCGAACCGCACGCCGTCGGGAAGGACGTCGATGGCCGCCACCGCTGCCCGTCGTGCCTCGCCGATCTTGGTGCTGGGGAAGCGCATCGAACTGGAGCAGTCGATCATCAGGACTTCGGCGGCCGTCCTGGCGACGGACGCCTCACCGCCTCGGGAGACCACCCGGACGATCGCCGTCATCGCCCGGTCCCGTTCGGCCAGGAACTTGTTCTGATGCACCTCAAGACCCAGACTCGGCTCCCCGCTCATCAGTCCCCCTTCACACCAAGGTCACCGATCTCACCGAGTTGGCGAGGTCGATCAGCACGTCGTGCGCTTCCGGCGCGGGCGCGTGGCGGGCGAGCCGCCGGTACGACTTGTCCAGCACGGTGCGGGCGCCCGTCTCGTCCGCCCGCAGGATCTCGCCGCCGGTGATCCCGTCCTGCCCGAGGAGCACCGCCGCCAGTCCCGTCTCGCGCACGGCCGTCACCAGCCGGTCGAGGGAGTCGCCGTCGAGGTCCAACGCGGCCAGCCGGACCACGGCGTCGTCGAGTTCGGCCGACGACGGGAAGTCCACCGTGCCCGGCATCGGCGCGGACAGCACCCGCACCCCGGCGATCCGCGCGGCCTCGTCGTAGCGAGAGAACTCCGGGACCTGGTCGAGGATTTCGACGGCGGCGGCCCGATCACCCCGCTGCAACCGGACCCGCGCGAGCCCGAACGCCGCGCTGACCTGGGACCGGTCCCGAACCCACAGGGCGTCGTAGTACCGCTCGGCGGCGGCCGCGCCGTTGAGGTGCTCTTCGCAGAGGCCCAGCGCGAGTTTCGGCGGCTCCTCGCCGGGGATGTCGCGGTACACGGCGGTGAACTTCTCCTTGGCCGCGGCGAAATCGCCCGCGCCGAGCGCGAGCAGGCCCCGATGCCACGCCACCCGCCAGTCATGGGCGGCGCGCTCGCCGAGCAGCCGTTCGGCCTCCGCCACCGCCAGTGCGCCCTCGATGGTCGCACCGAGTTCCAGCTGTGCCCGGCACCGGCGGAATCCGACCTCCACCGAACCCGGCACCTTGTCGAGTTTCTTCAGCAGCCGCCCCGCGTCGGGGGCCCGGACGGCACGGAGGAAGTTCGCCTGCGGATCGTCCGGATCCTCACGCGGCACCGGCAGGCCGAGGGCGATCTCCGCGGCGGCCGGGCGCGCGCCGAGCGAGACCGGTGTCCCCCGCGTCCAGTGCTCCAGCGGCGGCGCCTGGCCGAGTCCCGCGTCGAGCAGAACCGCCCCTTCGGCGAACAGTGTCGATCCGGCGGGCCGGGATTGCTTGTCCCGCAAGGAAAGGATTTCGCTGAGCACGCCGTCGAGCTGGGCCAGCATCTCGCGGGCGGTCGCGAACCGCTGCTCGAACGGCGCGGTCGCCCGGTCGAGGACGCGGATGAACGATTCGATGCCGAACCGGACGCCGCGCGCGTCCGTGGTGACCGACCAGCCGTCGCTGGCCTGGAAGAGTTCCCGCAACGTCACGCCGACGGTGTGGATGTCGGACCGGACGGTGAGGCCGTGTTTCGCCCGTTCGCGCGGGGTCACCTGATAGTGCTCGGTCCCGACGGTCGGGCTCTCGTCGTCGGAGATCTTGCGGATGGCGCCGAAATCGATGAGCTTGATCCGCTTCTCGCCGTGGATCACGTTGTCCGGCTTCATGTCGCAGTACAGCAGGCCCTCACCGTGCAGGTAGTCGAGCGCGGTCAGGATCTCGCGCCCGTACGCCACGACGTGCTCGACCAGCAGCCGCCCTTCGCTCGAATCCAGCCCGGCCCGGCCGCGGTTCTTGATCTCCCGCAAGGAAAGCCCGTCGACGAACTCCATGACGATGTAGCGGAACGCCGCATGCTCGACCACGTCGAGGATCCGGACGACGTTCGGATGGTCCAGCGCGGTGAGCACCTGGCTTTCGGTCTCCGCGATCCGCACGGCGGCGGTGTTGTTCGTGTTGATCAGGCCCTTGAGCGCGACGTACCGGTCGCCGAGCCCGGAATCCGTTGCCAGATAGACGAAACCGAGTCCACCGCGCGCGACGCAGCCGAGTACGTGGTAGCGGCCGTCGACCACGTCACCCGCCGCGAGCTTCGGCGAGAAGGAGAACGGCGTCCGGCAGACCGGGCAGAATCCCTCGGTGGGCGCGGGCCCGCCGCCGATCGAGCGGCCGACCGGGGTGGCCGTGCACCCGTGCTTGCCGCAGAACCGCTCCTCTTCCGGGACATGCGGTTCGGTCAGCAGGCGGCCCGCGAGGTCGGGCAGTTCGACGATCGGGAGCGGAACCCGGTCGTCCGCGGTCGCGTGGCCCGCGATCTGCTGGGAGCGGGTGACCACCGTGCTGGTGATCCGAGTCGGTGCCTCACCGGGACCGGGGATGACCAAGGTCGGCTTCTCCCGCGGCGGGGGCTCTTCGGGTGTTCCGGGCGGCAGCCCGCAGATCTTGCAGAAGCCGGTCTTGCCGAGCATGCCAGGGCAGCCGTCGTGTCCGCAGGCCGTCATCCGTCGATCCGTTTCCGTACGGTGTCCGCGTATCGCTCGACGGCGGCCGCCGCGGCCGCGAGGTCGCACGGTCCTTCGAAGAGCGTCCGCCACGCGGGGGCGTAGGCGGCATCCAGTTCGACGTCTTCGACGAAGCCACTGTTACGGGCCATTTCCCCGTACGCGTCGAGCCGGGCGCGCAATTCCGCGCGCCGGGCGAGATTCTCGTCGAGAAGGCGGCGGAAGTCGCGGGCGCGGTCGATGGTCCTGGCGACCGCTCGCTCGCAGACCGGAAGCTGCCGTTTCACCCACTCGGAGTCGCCGTCCTGCTCCGCGGACCGCAGTTGCGTCAACGCGCCTGTCAGCCGTCGCGCCTTGGCATGGACTTGCGGGACCTCGGTGAAGCGGGGCGCATCACCCAGATTGTCCTTCTCCAGCCGGGCAAGTTCACCCAATCGGATTTCCAGCAGGGCGAGACGGCCCTCGATGTCGTCGTCGCCGGCGGGCAGCACGTCGGTGCTCGACCGGACCACACTCACCCCCGGCGAGGTCTCCTCGCGGAAGGCCAGCGCGAGCCGCAGCCCGAGTTCGTGCGCGCGCTGGGCCAGCGGCACGAGCACGTCGCCGACGAGTTCGTCGGGTTCGGCCGCTTCGTCGATCCCGTAGACGACGACGGTGCGGCCGGACCCGTGACGGCCGGCGGGCGAGTCCGCGGCGACGTCGAGCCGGTCGGAGATGCGGCGCCGGACCTCGTCCGCGGTCTTGCCGACCGCGTCGACGGCGAGCGCGACACTGCCCACGGGCGGCACCGTCGGCCCGGTCGCGCTCCGGCCCGCTCCGTGTTCGCGGTCGGCGAGGACGACCGCGCGCCGCAACGAGGCGGCGACGGCGGAATCGTCCTCGCCCATGATGATCACCCGGACGTCCGCCTGGCCGTGGCCGCCGAGCCAGCGGGCGAATTCTCGCGCGAACAGCACGTCCATCGCGGGCGTCGCCGGGTGCTGGACGAAACCGGGGTCGATCGCGGGGCTGCCCTCGGCCCAGCGACGCAGTTCCGGCAGGTAACCGAGCATGGTCTCGACCGGGATCATCCAGGAGACGCGGGCTGCCTCGGTCGCGTACCGGGTCGCGACCATGCCGACGACGTGCCCGGTCTTGTCGGCGATCACCGCGGAACCGCTGAATCCGTGGGTGATCGGCTCGGTGTCGGGAGTGCGGTGCAGCTGTACCCGTTCGAGACCGTGGCCGCCGTCGCCGACGACGGTCGCCAGCGACCACATGCCGTCCGAACCGGACGGGAAGCCGAACGCGCGGACGCGCTGGCCGTCCTCGAGCGCGGTCCGGTGGAGCGGGGCGCCGGTGATCTGCTCCTCGGGGTCACGCAATCGGAGCAGCGCGATGTCCCCGCCGTCGTCGCCGATGGGCGCCGCCTGCGCGACGATCGTCGCGATTCCCGGCTCCACACCGGGAAGCGCCACGAAATCCACCGCGACGCCGTCGTGGCCTTCGATCACATGAGCGCAGGTGAGGAGGTGTTCACCGTCGAGCATGGTCCCGGCGCCCAGGATCCGCCCACGATGATCGCGCAGCCGCACCCGCCAGCGTCTGCGCTCGGAAGTCACGCCGAAGACCCTACCGATCGTGAGTGGTAATGACGGCTCTGACCGTCATTACCACTCACGAGGCCTAATTGTCTGGTGGTGAACCCGCGTCCGCGACCGACGTCGGCAGGGCGCTACCTGATCATCCACGTCCCGGTGGCAGGCAAAGGCGCCCTGCCACCGCGATAGCGGGGCCTTCGGCCGGGGCGGGTTCAGCGTTCGATCCTGTTTCAGGGTCCGTCTTCAGCTCCGCCAACAGGCTCTAATGCGCTGCGTCGTTCCAGGACCGTCCGTACCCGACCGAGACCTCCAGCGGCACGGCCAGTTCGTAGGCAGAGCCCATTCCCTGGCGCACCAACGCTTCCAGCTGCTCGCGCTCGCCGTCGGCGACTTCCAGGACGAGTTCGTCGTGGACCTGCAGCAGCACGCGGCTCTTCAGCTTCGCCTCGGTCAGCGCCTTGTGCACGTTGAGCATGGCGACCTTGATGATGTCGGCCGCGCTGCCCTGGATGGGGGCGTTGAGCGCCATCCGCTCGGCCATCTCGCGGCGCTGCCGGTTGTCGCTGTTGAGGTCCGGCAGATAACGACGGCGGCCGAAGATCGTCTCGGTGTAGCCGACCTTCGCCGCGTCACCCACGACAGAGTGAAGGTAATCGCGTACGCCGCCGAAGCGGGAGAAGTACGCCTCCATTTGTTCCTTGGCGTCTTCGGTCGAGATCCGCAGCTGCTGCGAAAGCCCATACGCCGAAAGCCCGTACGCCAGGCCGTACGACATCGCCTTGACGCGGAAACGCAGTTCCGGCGTGATCTCCTCCGGCGGCAGCGAGAACGCGCGCGACGCCACGAACGTGTGCAGGTCCTCACCGCTGTTGAAGGCCTGGATCAGGCCCTCGTCCTGCGAAAGGTGCGCCATGATCCGCATTTCGATCTGGCTGTAGTCCGCCGTCATCAGTTCGGTGTATCCGTCGCCGACGATGAAAGCGTCGCGGATGCGGCGGCCTTCCTCGGTGCGGATCGGGATGTTCTGCAGGTTCGGGTCGACCGAGGAGAGCCGTCCGGTGGCGGCGATCGTCTGCAAAAGCGTCGTGTGGATGCGGCCGTCGTCGGCGACCGACTTGATCAGGCCCTCGACGGTGGTGCGCAGCCGGGTCGCGTCCCGGTGCTCCAGCAGGTGCTGCAGGAACGGGTGCTCGGTCTTCTCGAACAGGCTCTGCAACGCCTCGGCGTCGGTGGTGTAACCGGTCTTGGTGCGCTTGGTCTTCGGCATGCCGAGCTCGTCGAACAGGATGACCTGGAGCTGCTTCGGCGATCCGAGGTTGACCTGCTTGCCGATGACCGCGTACGCCTCTTCCGCGGCCTGCGTGACCCGGTTGAGGTAGTGCGCTTCCAGATCGGTCAGATGCTCGATGTCGACCGCGATCCCCGCCGCTTCGAGCCCGGTGATCACCTGCAGCAGCGGCAGTTCGAGCTCGGCGAGCAGCTGCGCGCCGCCGAGTTCTTCGAGTTCCTTGGTCAGCGCGCCCGCGAGCTCGGCGACCGCGCGGGCCTTGACCAGCTCGGCCTGGATCTCCTTCTGCTCCATGTCCTCGGCGCCGCCGTCGAGCAGCGAAAGCTGCCCGTCCCCGGTGTCGGCCTCGGAACGCAGCTCGCGGTGCAGGTACCGCAGGGCCAGGTCGTCGAGCTCGAAGGTGCGCTGACCCGGGCGGACCAGGTACGCCGCGAGCGCGGTGTCCATGACGAGCCCGGCGAACGTCCAGCCTCGCGCCCGGACGGCGTGCAGCGGGACCTTGAGCTCGTGGCCGATCTTCTGGATCTTCGCGTCGGCGAGCCAGGCCGTGAGCGCCTTGTCGTCCTCGGCGTCCATCGCTGTGACGTCGACGTACGCGCCTTCGCCATCCGCGGCCGCGAAGGTGATGGCCTTCAGATCCGCGCGGACCGAAGCCCCGGTGGTCCGGAACGCCAGGCCGACCGGCTGGTCCTGGCCGGTGTGCGCGGACAGCCATTCCGTCAGCGCGCCCGGGGCGAGCTTCGAGCCGCTGACCTCGAAGCCCTCTTCGGCCTCGGGCTCGGCACTCTGCAAAGTGGCGAAGAGACGGTCTCGCAGGACGCGGAACTCGAGCTCGTCGAACAGCGCGTGCACGGCCTCGCGGTCCCACGGGCGCAGTTCGAGCATGGTCGGGCCGAGCTCCAGCTCGACGTCGCGGATCAGCTCGGTGAGCTGGCGGTTCAGCATGACCGCGCCGAGGTGTTCGCGCAGCGCGTCGCCGACCTTGCCCTTGACCTCGTCGACCCTGTCGATCAGGTCGTTGAAGGAGCCGAACTGCCTGATCCACTTCGCGGCCGTCTTCTCGCCGACGCCCGGGATGCTGGGCAGGTTGTCCGAGGGGTCTCCGCGCAAGGCGGCGAAGTCCGGGTACTGCGCCGGGGTGAGGCCGTACTTCTCCTCGACCGCCTCCGGGGTGAACCGCGTCATCTCCGACACGCCGCGCTTCGGGTACAGCACGGTGACCTGGTCGGTCACCAGCTGGAGCGCGTCACGGTCGCCCGTACAGATGAGGACGTCGAAACCTTCGGCGGTCGCCTGTGTCGTGAGCGTGGCGATGATGTCGTCGGCTTCGTAGTTCTCCTTGGTCAGCGCCGGGATGCCGAGGACCTTCAGCACGTCCTCGACCAGCCCGACCTGGCCCTTGAACTCGTCCGGCGTGGCGCTGCGGTTGGCCTTGTAGTCCTTGAACGTCTCCGAGCGGAACGTCTTGCGGGAGAGGTCGAACGCCACGGCGAGGTGGGTCGGCGCCTCGTCGCGCAGCAGGTTGATGAGCATCGAGGTGAACCCGAACACCGCGTTCGTCGTCTGCCCGGTCTTCGTCTTGAAGTTCTCCGCGGGCAGCGCGAAGAACGCGCGATACGCCATCGAATGGCCGTCGATCAGCAGCAGTTTGGGCCGCTCGGCCTGTGCGGTGACGGGTGTGGCGTTGGCAACGGTCGTGTTCTCACTCGGGCTCACGGGAGCGAGTCTAGGGTGAGGGTCTGACAGTTCTCCTGTCGTGTCGGTTGCGGGCTGTCGGTGACGCCGCTCGGCCCTCTCGGCACCGGAAACCGCCAGGCCCCGCGATCGGGGCGGCAAGGCGTCCTGAGGGCAGGACGTGAGAAAAACTCGATAACGTGCGCCCCGGCGACGCGGTCGCGGGTTCACGAATGTTAAGGAGCGCTGCGTGACCGAACAAGCCCTCGAATCCTTCGCCGGGATCGACCCGGCCTTCGCCGGACAGCAGCTCAACGACAAGCTCGGGCTCGAAATCAGCGAATTCGGTCCCGAACGCGTCGTGGGCAGCATCCCGGTCGAGGGCAACCTCCAGCCGTACGGCCTCCTCCACGGCGGAGCGAACGCAGTCGTCGCCGAGGCGCTCGGCTCGATGGTGTGCGCGCTCAACGCCGGCACCGACAAGGCGACGATGGGCCTCGAACTCTCCTGCACCCACCACCGGGCGGTCCGGTCCGGACGGGTGACCGGGGTCGCGACCCCGGTGCACGTCGGCCGCGGGACCGTCACCGCCGAGATCGTGCTGACCGACGACCAGGGGCGCCGGTCCTGCACGGCGCGGCTGACGTGCGTGGTGCGGGAACGGCCGCCGGGCGTCTGAGCCTGGCCGGCTCTCGAAATGTCATGAAAGGGTCGTTCAGGACGTTTTTTGTCCTGAACGACCCTTTCATGACATCGGTGACCGCCTGCTGGAAGTCCGTGAGGGCCCCCTTCACTACCTTGAGGGTAGGGAAGGAGGCCCTCACTACGTCCGGAGGCCAGCGCCGGGGCCGGAGGTCGGCGGTACGCGCCGGAGGTACATGAAGGGGTCCTTCCTTGCGTCTAAGTACATGAAGGGGTCCTTCACGTACTTTGAGGGCGTGGATCTCGACACGGCTCAGGTGCGGGCGTTCGCCGCCGCCGCCGACCACGGCCATTTCGGTCGCGCGGCAGAATCTCTGTTCCTCACCCAGCAGGCGCTGTCGAAGCGGATCCGGAAGCTCGAGGACGCCCTGTCGGTCCAGCTCTTCCGGCGCACCAACCGGTCCGTCGAACTGACCTCCGACGGTGACCGCTTCCTCCCGCACGCGCGCGAGCTGATCCGGGCCGCGGACGCCGCCGTCGCCGCGATGGGCCTGCAGGACCGCCCGCCGCGACTCGACGTCATCGACCCGCGACTGTCCCCGTTGTTCATGCTGCGGCGCATCGCCGAGCGCGACCCGGCCCTGGCGGTCGAACGGGTCGCCGGGCGCGGGCTGGCCAACGCCCTCGATCCGCTGGTCCGCGGCGAGATCGACCTCGCGTTCGGCCGGGTCGCGGACCTCGGCCGCGAGGTGCCCGCGGAACTCGATCATCGGCTCGTCCGGCTCGAACCGCTGGTCGCCCTTCTCGCCCCGGAACATCCGCTGGCGAGCAACGAAACGCTGAAACTGCCGGATCTGCGGAGCGACGGTATCTGGATTCCGCAATTGGGCGGGCCGATCGAATGGCTTTCTTATTTGCAACGCCTATGCAAAGAATTCGACGTCCCGATCGACGACTCCGGGGTCAGCTACGACCTCCGGCACACACTGGAACAGACCCGTTACGGGAAGCAGCGGGTGACCCTCGCCGGCGCCGACATGGACCTCGCTTCCGACCTCAATCTGCGCGTCCTGCCCTTCGAGCCGTCGCCGCTGTTCCCGTGGTCGGTGGTGTGGCGGCGCGGCGAAGGCCCGGCCCTGCGGCGCCTGCTGGCGCTCGCGGGCCGGACCAGCCACGAAGAAGGTTGGTGCGCCTACGATCCCGCGCGGTCCTGGCTGCCGGACGACGACCTCAGACAGCTAGGTGCCGGGCGAACCAGCGCGTGAGCTCGGCGTCGACCAGCTTCGCGTGGTCCGTCTGCGGAGCGGGTTCGAGGCCGGGCGTCTCGGCGAACCCATGCGCCATCCCGGGGATGGTGACGAGTTCGGATCGCCGCTCCCCCAACGCCTTGTGCAGGGCTTCGGCCGGTTCGGTGATCGAGACGTCATCCTCTTCGCCGATGACGAGCAGCACCGGCGCGGTCAGTTCTTCGGCCCGCCGCACGTAGTCGTACTCGTTCGCGACCGCGCGGGACCGGTCCGACCAGTGGTAGGTGACGTCGTAGACCCGTTCGTTCGCCGCGATCACCGGCGCCAGCTGCGTCACCGGGTTCACCAGCGCGGCCGCCGCCACCTCGATCTCGGCGTGGGTCAGCATCTGCAGTGCGACCGCGCCACCCTGCGAACCGCCGGCCAGCCCGACCGGACCGTCCTCAATGGACAGGCGCGAGCGCAGCTCCGCCACCGCCGCCGGGAACTCCGCCTCGACCTGCTTGGTGAGCGGTTCGACGACGTTGAGCACGTTGTCCTCGCTCGCGAGGCGGAAGAACCCCTCGAAACCGCCTTCGGGGAACCGTTTCCCGGTCAGTGGCAACCCGAGGTGCACGCGCCACGCGTGCAGTCCGCGCATGGGCAGCGCCGCCGCCATGGCCGCCTCGCTGAACGGCGCGCCCAGCAAATGCCAGGTCAGCACCAACGGCGCCGGACGCTCCCGGTCCGACGGCGGCAACGCCACGAACGGAACTCCCGCGGCCACGCCTTCGATCGCTTCGACGCTCATCGTCATGTTCTCCCCTGTCCTCGTTTTCGGCTCTGGAGACAGCTAATCGCGAGGTCAGGGCCGAGATCCAACAGCCATTCGGACCGCGACGACAACCATCGGTTGTCACGCGCAAGAGAAGCGGGGGCACGGTTGACGCCCTTTGGGGCAGCATTGCTACGACGAACGGCCGCCCACGAAGGAGCTGAAAAAGCGCAAGATACGCGGCCGAAACATGATCATTACCCACGAGCATGATCGGCGTGGTACCGGTGAATCCCCAGCGTGACCAGCGGAGACTCGCCAACCGGCAACATTCGCCTTTTCGTGCAATTCGTTCTGGTTTCGACCGTCACGATGTGGACACAGAGTGATGGGCGTCTGGGCAGATCATGGCGTAGGGGGATATCTTCCTGCCCTAACCTAGCCCCTGTGTCGGGGGCAACGCCTACCGGCGGCTGGTTGGTCATGGGAGGTAGTCGGTGTCAGGAGTGCGTTTTGGACGGGTTTTCGCCGTCGCGGCGGCTGCGTCGCTGGCGCTGGCGGGCTGTGCAGGCGGCAGCAGCTCGTCCGGCAGCGGTGACAGCAGCACGCTGAAGATCGGGTTCATGGGTGACCTCACCGGTGAGAACTCCGGGATCGTGATCCCGCCCCGCAACGGAGCGAAGCTCGCTATCGACGAGTACAACAAGACGAACCCGGCGACGAAGCTGGAACTCAAGGAGTACGACAGCCAGGGCAAGCCCGAGCAGGCGACGTCGCTGATCGCGACCGCCGTCGGCCAGGACAAGATCACCGCGCTGATCGGCCCCGCCTTCTCCGGTGAGTCGAAGGCGATCGGCGGTCAGCTGGAGCAGAACAAGATCCCGAGCGTCTCGCCGTCGGCCACCAACGCGGGTCTGTCCTCGAACGGATGGAAGTACTGGCACCGCGTCGTCGCGAGCGACGCCAGCCAGGGCCCGGCCATCGCCAACTTCCTCATCACGGCGAAGTCGCCCAAGAAGGCGTACATCATCTCGGACGACCAGGAATACAGTGTCGGCCTGGCCGACAACTTCGAGAAGACCTTGAAGGAGAAGAACGTCCCGTCCGAGCGCGACAAGTTCGCCAAGGACGCGTCGGACTACTCCTCGACCGTGCAGAAGGTCAAGGCCGCGAACCCGGACATCATCCTCTTCGGTGGCTACTACGCCCAGGGTGGCCGTCTGCTCAAGCAGCTGCGTGACGGCGGCGTGACCGCCACCTTCGCGACCGGTGACGGTTCGCTCGACGCCCAGCTGGTCAGCGGTGCGGGTGCCGCGGCCGCCGAGAAGGCCGTCGTCGGCTGCCCCTGCAACATCCCGGACGCCGGCTCCACCGACGAGTTCAGCACCAAGTACAAGGCCGCGTACAACGTCGACCCGGCGATCTACTCGAGCGAGGGCTACGACGCCGCGACCGCCATCATCAACGCGGTCAAGGCCGGCGCCACCACCTCGGAGAAGATCAACGAGGCCCTCAAGACGATCGACTTCAAGGGTGCCTCGAAGCAGATCAAGTTCAAGGAGAACGGCGAACCGTCGACGGACGCGATCAACATCTACCAGGTCACCGGTGGCGTCCTCAAGAACCTCGGCGTCTCGACCGAAGCCAAGCTCAACGGCTGACGGAGCAGATAGGAACACCTAACGGAAGCGGGGGCGCTGTGCAGGCACAGCACCCCCGCTTCCCGCAAATGTGGCGAAAGAAATCCTCGCCCCGTCCCGTAAGGCATCCACGTCATGCTTCAAGATCTGCAAGCCCAGTTCCTCGGTAGCACCATCGGCGGACTGGTCGCCGGAAGCATCTACGCCCTCATCGCCCTGGGCTACACAATGGTCTACGGCGTACTCCGGCTCATCAACTTCGCGCATTCCGAAATCTTCATGATCGGGACGGTCACGTCCCTGTTCGTCCTGATCACCATCGCGGGTGGCACCGCCCCGATCACGCTCGGCGTGTTCGGGATGATCGCGGTACTGCTGCTGATCATCATCGCTTCGGCCGCCGTGTCCGGCGGTGCGGCGGTCCTGCTGGAGCAAGTGGCCTATCGGCCGCTCCGCAAGAAGGGCGCGACCCGGCTCGCCGCCCTGATCTCCGCCATCGGCGCCTCGCTGTTCCTGCAGGAACTGTTCGGCCTCGAGATCATCGAATGGATCACCGACAAATCCGGCCGCGTGCAACAGAACGCGCCGCGCTTCATCCCGCACGAGGAGCTGTTCCACATCGGCAACGGTGTGGTCCGCACGGACCACGTGTTCGTCGTCGTCGGTGCCGTGATCATGATGATCGTCCTCGACCAGCTGGTCAGCCGCACCCGCATCGGCCGAGGTATCCGCGCCACGGCGCAGGATCCCGAAGCCGCCGTGCTGATGGGCGTCAGCATCGACAAGATCGTGCGCCTCACGTTCCTGCTCGGTGGCGCGATGGCCGGTGTCGCCGCCGCGCTGTACGTGATGGAGTACGAGAACACCGATTACCGCATCGGTTTCCTCCTCGGTATCAAGGCGTTCACCGCCGCCGTGCTGGGAGGTATCGGCAACCTGCGCGGCGCTTTGCTCGGTGGCATCGTGCTCGGCTTGGTGGAGAACTGGAGTTCCATCTTCTTCGGTTCAGCTTGGAAGGACGTCACCGCCTTCGTGGTATTGGTGCTGGTCCTGATGTTCCGACCCACCGGCATCCTCGGTGAATCGCTGCAGCGGGCACGCGCATGAAGGGCAACGAAGAAGTGGCTGAAAAGTCCCCAGAGAACGGCACGGCCGGACGCGCCGGCTTTCACCCCGTGGACGGCATGCGGGATTGGTGGGCACGCGCTCCGCATTGGCAGCGTTACGGCGTGTACCTCGCCCTGATCATCGGCGCGCTGATCCTGCCCGCGCCCGCGATCGGTTCGTTCATGTCCCCGGAATCGGACTGGACCACGGTCCTGATCTTCCCGGTCGGGGTGTACATCCTGCTGGCGATCGGCCTGAACATCGTCGTCGGTCACGCGGGCATGCTCGACCTCGGTTTCGTCGCGTTCTTCGCGATCGGCGCCTACACGCTCGCCGTGATGGGCACCCAGCACGGCTGGGGATTCTGGGGCACGCTCGTGCTCGGCATCTTCCTGGCGGCGATGTCGGGGGTGATCCTCGGCGCTCCGACGCTGCGGCTGCGCGGTGACTATCTGGCCATCGTGACCCTCGGCTTCGGTGAGATCGTCCGGATCACCGCGACGAACACCGACGCCATCGGTGGCGCCCGCGGTATCACCAACATCCCGCACCCGGAGCCGATGTTCGGGACCGAGTTCCTGCTCGACCCGGCGCCGTACTACTACCTGATCCTCGCGGCGATCGTGGTCGCGATCATCTTCTCGGTGCGGCTGCACAAGAGCCGTGTCGGACGGGCGTGGGCGGCCATCCGCGAGGACGAGGACGCCGCCGAGCTGATGGGTGTCCCGACGTTCAAGTTCAAGCTGCTGGCGTTCGCCATCGGCGCCATGCTCGGCGGTATGGCCGGTGTGGTCTACGCCAGCAAGGCCGTCTTCATCGAGCCGAACAACTTCCCGTTCATCCTGTCCGCGACCATCCTCGCGGCCGTGGTGCTCGGTGGTGCGGGCAACCTGCCCGGTGTCATGCTCGGTGCCTTCCTGGTGGCCTGGCTTCCGGAGCGGTTCCGGTTCCTGTCCGAGTACCGCATCCTGATCTTCGGTGGTGTGCTGGTGCTGATGATGGCGCTGCGGCCGGAGGGTCTGCTGCCTTCGCGGCAGCGCAAGGCGGAACTACACGAAGGAACGGGCGGGATGGGTGCCATGGGCGCCGAAGTCGCGGGTCCGGATTCCGAGGCTTCGGCGGAGGTGACGAAATGAGCGCACTGCTCGAGTTCGACAACGTGACCATGCGCTTCGGCGGTGTCACGGCTCTGAAGGAAGTCGACCTCACCATCAACCAGGGTGAGATCTTCGCCCTGATCGGCCCGAACGGCGCGGGGAAGACCACGGTCTTCAACGTGGTCACCGGTGTCTACCGGCCGACCGAAGGCCAGGTGCGCTTCGGCGACACCCGGGTCGACGGGATGAAGCGGTTCAAGATCAACCAGGCCGGGATCGCCCGTACGTTCCAGAACATCCGGCTGTTCCACAACATGTCGGCGCTCGAGAACGTGATGGTCGGTGCGGACTCGCACCACAAGACCGGCGCGATCTCGGCGACGCTGGGCCTGCCCGTGCACCGCAAGGAAGAGAAGCGGGGCCGTGAGCTGGCGAGGGACCTGCTGGACTTCGTCGGAATCGGCCGGGTCGAGCACAACACCGCGAAGAACCTCTCCTACGGCGACCAGCGCCGTCTGGAGATCGCGCGTGCGCTCGCGACCGACCCGAAGCTGCTGCTGCTCGACGAGCCCGCCGCCGGCATGAACCCGGCGGAGAAGAACTCGTTGCAGCAGTTGATCCGCAAGATCCGTGACGACGGCCGGACCGTGCTGCTCATCGAGCACGACATGGGCTTGGTCATGCAGATCGCCGACCGGCTGGCCGTGCTCGACTTCGGCCAGAAGATCGCAGAAGGGCTCCCCCACGAGGTGCAGAACAACCAAAAGGTGATCGAGGCGTACCTGGGGGTGGCGGAAGATGCTTCTTGAGGTTCAGGACATCAACGTCCACTACGGGAAGATCGCCGCGCTCAAGGGAATGAGCATCGAGGTCGGCGAGGGCGAGATCGTTTCGCTCATCGGGGCCAACGGCGCCGGCAAGACCACGACGCTGAAGACGATCTCGGGGCTGCGTCCGCTGACCAGCGGCCGGATCCTCTTCGACGGCAAGGACATCTCGAAGACCCCCGGTCACAAACGGGTCGAACTCGGGATCGGCCAGTCACCGGAAGGCCGGGGCGTGTTCCCCGGTATGACGGTGCAGGAGAACCTCCTGATGGGTGCCTACACCCGCAAGGACGACCTGACGGCCGACCTCGAGGAGGTCTACGAGCTGTTCCCGCGGCTGAACGAACGCAAGACCCAGTTCGGCGGCACGATGTCCGGTGGCGAGCAGCAGATGATCGCCATCGGCCGCGCGTTGATGACCAAGCCCAAGGTGCTGCTCCTCGACGAGCCGTCCATGGGTCTGGCGCCGATGCTGATCGCGCAGATCTTCGACATCATCCGCGAGATCAACAAGCGCGGGACCACGGTCCTGCTGGTGGAGCAGAACGCGCAGCAGGCGCTGAAGCTCTCCGACCGCGCGTACGTGCTGGAGACCGGTCAAGTGGTCAAGAGCGCCCGCGGTGCCGAGCTGCTGGACGACCCGCAGGTGCGGGCCGCCTACCTCGGCGGTGACCTGGGCGTCTGACGCCTTTCGAAAGGGCCCCGTCGCTTTCGCGGCGGGGCCCTTTCTCATTGCGGAGTAAATCAAGGCGTGGCGTTCGGTGGCCATGTCGCGAAAGCCACTTTCGAGACGTTGGATGTCCCGAAAGTGGCTTTCGCGACATGCCCGGAGCTCGCATCGCGTTCGACGTACCCTCATCCCAGCTTGATGTCGGTTCCGGTGAGGTTCTTCATGTCGGTCAGCGTCGGGCCGCCGAAAGCCCGCAGCAGCACGGGTTTCGCCTCCTTGGGAAGGTCGAAGTAGAGGTCGAACTCGACCCGCACACCCCGCCCGAGCTCGAATTTGTCCGGCTGCCGTTTGATCGTCATGGCCTGGTTGTCGACCGCGATCACCGCGCCGGAATCGGTCACCAGTTGCTGGCGCCGGGTGTCGAAGAGGATCCCGGACAGGCCTTTCCCGGTGACCACCAGCCGTAGCCGGACGAACTGTCCCTTCGCCTCGAATTCGGTGTGGCTGCCGGTGAGACTGGGCAGTCCGGCGGCCAACCCGATGAGGGAGAACTCGGTCTCCCCGTTCGTCGCCGGTGGCAGGTGCAGGGCGGTCTCGTCCGGCCTGGCCTCCCTGGCGGGCAAGTCGTAGACGGGTTTGGCGGGCGGCTGTTCTTGCTCGGCGGAGCACCCGGCGAGCAGGAGGACGGCCGCCGCGAGACCTCGAACGATTCCGATGCGCACCCCGCCGATTCTGCCTGGTCCGGGGCTACTCTGCGGCTGTGGAGTTACGACGACTTCAATATCTGTGTGCCGTGGCGGAGGAAGGGCATCTCACCCGCGCGGCGGAGCGTCTCGGCATCCGGGCGTCGTCGCTCAGCCAGCAGATCATCGCGCTGGAACGGGAACTGGCCGCGACCCTGTTCGTGCGCACCCAGGCGGGGATGACGCCCACGGCCGCCGCGCTGGCGCTGCTCCCCCACGCGCGCCGGATGCTGGAGGAGGCCGACCTCGGTGCGCGGGCCGTCCGCGACACCGTGGGCCGGCCGCTCCGTATCGGCGTGACACCGGCGCGCCGCCGTCCGTGCTCTCCGCTCTGTACTCGGACGGGGCGGAGATCGACGACCTGTCCGCCGCACGGCAGCTAGAGCTCCTCCGCCGAGGCGCGCTCGACGCCGGTCTGCTCGCCCTGCCGGAAGACGCGGACGGTCTGCGGGTGGTCGTCGTGAGTGAGAGGCCGTTGGGGGTGCTCGTCTCCGACGCTCATCCACTGGCGCGGCTCGAGGACGTCGGTTGGGACGACCTCGCCGGGCTGGACCTCCTTCTGTACGAACGAAAGCTGGCTCCCGGCTATCACGACGCGCTGCTCGCGGACTGCGCGGCGGCGGGCTGGCGGCCGGCTCACGTCCGCGCCGGGCCGCCTCGGCGGTCGCTGTTCGTCGCCGAATTGCGGCACGGCGGCGACGTCGTCGCCTTGCGCCCCCAGGAGGAACCGGCCGAAGGTCTGCGCTGGCTGCCGCTGCGGGAGGCGCCGGTCGTCCGGCACGCGCTCGTCTGGGATCCGGCGCACGAATTTTCGGATCGGATCGCGGCACTGATATGACAGCGCCCACATCGGATTTCCGCGCTGCCCGCCCGGCCTCCCCTGTTCGGTGATCCCGAACGGCCGTACGGATCCGCCTCGTGGACGGCACCCCACGTTTCGCGATTACCTCACGGTGATCGAGAACGAAGGAGAATCGTCATGCGACAGTGGGGTTTCGTGTACTTGGCCGATGGCTGCGACCCGGCACGCGATGTGTCCCGTGTGGACAGTGGGGAATGCCTGACGGTGCTGATCGGGGTCGGCCGCGTGGACCAGGTCGTCGCCGCGTCCCGGCGGCTGGTCGACGAAGGGGCGCAGCTGATCGAGCTGTGCGGCGCGTTCGGTCCCGTGTGGACGGCGCGGGTGATCGACGCGGTGGGAAGCGAGGTCCCGGTCGGAAGCGTCATGTACGGCGCCGAGGCCACGAAGCAGCTTCACGACCTGTTCGAACTCGGGGCCTAGCAGTTTTCGAGGTGTGCGGCGTCGACGCAGGCGGCGGGCTCGGGCCGGCTGCTCGCCTGGTACAGCAGGGTGTAGAGCGTCTCACGCTGATCCTTGTCGAGCGCTCCGAGCACCTCGTCCTCGACGGCGGCGAGGGCGAACTCGGCTTTGGCGAGTTGCTTGGCGCCGACGTCGGTGAGTTCGACGATGTGCCGCCGCCGGTCCTCCGGTGATCGCCTGCGTTCGATCAGGTTCGCGGACTCGAGGTCGTTCAGCAGTCCGACGACGTTCGTGCTGTCCATCTCCAGCGTCTTCGCGAGGTCCTGCTGCGAGCAGCCGCGCAAATCCCGCAGCACGGTCAGCGCGACGAGATGCCGGGGCCGCAGGCCGAGCGGGGCGAGGACGGACTCGCTGCGCAGCCGGATCCGGCGGGTGACGTGGTCGAGCAGCGCGCCGCAGCGATGCGGGGGCTGGTTCACGACCGGGAGTTCGGGCACTCGTCAAGTGTACGTTCCCACATGATGACCGCCACAGCATCAATGGTTTGCGTTACACAAACTATCTGTGCAAGATAATGGACATGACGAACCTGCTGCACATCGACTCGAGCATCACGGGCGAGCACTCGACCAGCCGCCGCCTCACCGCCCGGGCGGCGGCCGCCTGGCGCGCCGCGCATCCGGAGGGCACCGTCACCTACCGCGACCTGGGCGCCGACCCGCTGCCACATCTGGGCGCGGCGGCCAACACCGCCAAGTTCGTGCCGCCGGAGCAGCACACTCCGGCACAGGCCGAGGCGTGGCGGCTCATCACGGAACTGGTCGACGAGGTGAGGTCGGCCGACACGATCCTGCTGGGCCTGCCGCTGTACAACTTCGGCGCGCCGAGCACGGTCAAGGCCTGGGTCGACCACTTGATCGTGCCCGGGCTGACGCTCGACGCCGAGACCAGGGAAGGGCTGCTCGGCGACCGCGACTTCATCGTGGTGACCTCACGCGGCGGCGGTTACGGCGAAGGCACCCCGCGCGAAGGCTGGGACCACGCGCAGTCGTGGATCCCGCACGGCGTCTCGCTGACCGGCCTCGAACCGCGGTTCGTCACCGCCGAGCTGACCATGGCGAAGACCAACCCGGCGATGGCGGACCTCATCCCACTGGCCGAGGCCAGTCAGGCCGAGGCCGAACGCGTCATCGACGCTTTGTGGACACCAGTGGCCGCTTGAACATTGCGAGGGGAGTCATCGAGGTTCCCGGACGGGGCCGAAGGTCCCGAAGCGGGCTTCGAGTTCGCGGGCGGCGGTCAGGCAGACATCTTCGCGAAGGCGCGGCCCGATCAGCTGCACGCCGAGCGGCTGGCCGTCGTCGATCCCGGTCGGCACGGCGACGGCGGGAACCCCGACACAGGTGGTGGCGGTGCACAGCCGCATGCCGAACATGACCCGCAGTCCCTGTTCCGGGTCGAACGGGTCGGCGTCGAACGGGCGCCAGGTCGACACCGGGCCGAGAATCACCGGATATCGCTCGGCGAAGGCCGCCCATTCGCGCATCACGCCGAAGCGGGTGGCGGTCGCGTCCAGATAGTCGTCGAGTGTCGCTTCAGGACGCTGAGCGAACGAGAGTTCCATGTGCTGCGCCGATTCTTCGGTGAGCAGCTGCCGGATCGACGGCCAGCGGCGGCTGAACTCCGCGGTGATCAGCGTGCCGTAGGAGGTCAGCGCGTCCGCCAGTCGCGGCGGTTCGGCTTCCTCGACCTCGTAACCCGCTTCGGCCAGCGCGGCGGCGGCTTTGTCGATCTCGGCCCGGATCCGGGGGTCGACACCGAGTCCGGCGGGGTCCGCGCAGACGGCGACCCGGCGCGGCAACTCCGGAAGCCGCCCGCCGTACGGGATGGCCCGAGGATCGGCCGGGTCGGTGCCCGCGAGCACGTCGAAGGCCAGTGCGAGGTCCTCGACGGTCCGAGCGATCGGACCGTCGACCGGGAACAGCTGCGAGGCGAGCGTCGGATCGGACCCGCCGATCCGGTGGTCCGTCGCGACCCGCCCGTACGAAGGCTTCAACGCGGTCAGACCGCAGAACAAGGCGGGTAGCCGGACCGAGCCGCCGGAGTCGTTGCCGAGGCCGATCGCCGCCATCCCCGAGGCCACCGCGGCCGCGTCGCCACCGCTGCTTCCCCCGGGCGTCCGGATCGCTCCCCAGGGATTGACGGTCTCGCCGAACAACTGGCTCACCGTGACGTTGCCCGCCAGCGACAGGTCCGGCATGTTGCCGTGCCCGAGCGGAATCGCGCCCGCCGCGCGCAACCGCCGGACCGGCGGCGCGTCCGCGCTCGCCACGGCGTCCTGGAAACGCGGGACGCCATGGGTCGTCGGATGACCGGCGACGTCGATGTTCTCCTTCACCGTCACCGGAACCCCCGCGAGCGGGCCGGGGTCCACGCCATCGCGGACCAGCGCGTCGATCCGATCGGCTTCGCTCGCCGCCTCACCGAATTCGGCCGTCACCGCGTTGACCAGCGGATTGACCTCGGCGATACGGGCCGCGTGGACCTCCAGAACCACGCGGGCCGACACCTTTCCGCCGCGAACCGCGTCGGCGATCTTCGCCGCGGACCACGTCCAGATCTCGCTCATGGCGACGAATATACACATCTGTATCTGAATGCGGACATGTATATCGCCGTGAAGGCCTCCCCTCAAGGAAGCCTTCACGGACCGCTGACTCAGCCGATGCCCGCCGCGAACACGTGCATCGCGGTGTTCGACGGAAGCGTCACCGCGACGACCTCCTTCCCCGCGGTCAGCGGGACGGAGTTCGCGAACACCCGGTACGGCGTGGTCGGATACGCCGCCCCGGCGCGGGTGTTCTTGCCCAGCACGGTCGCCACCGTGGTCGCGCCGTACTGGGCCGGATCGGCGCAGCACCAGTTGGGAAACCCGAGCTCGGCTTGACTGGTACTACCGTCGGCATAGCGGACGACGACAGTGCCCTTCGCCGTGCCCGTACCGGTTCCCGCCAGCACCAGCTTGGCGCCCGTCCCCCGCACCGCGATGGTCTGACCGGACGCGAGCACGTTGTCCTTTTGCCCTGCGCCGGTTTGCGGCCAGGTCAGCTGAGCACCGAGCGCGGAGAAGCCGGCACCGGGTTTGAGACCGGCTTCGGCGAGCCCTTCCGCGCGGAAACTGCTGCCACCGCCGTCGATGTCCCCTACCGCGACGTGGGCCGCGTCGGTGACGCCGACGTTGCCGTAGGCCGCGGCCGGCGAAGCGTGCGGCACGGTGACCGTCACCGAGTCGGTGACCCGGTTCTCCCCGAGCCGCGCCTGGTACGACGCCGACGCGGTGAGCTGGTAGTCGTCCGGTTTGATTCCCGCGTCCGGCGTCACCTTCACCGGCACACGCACGGTCTCGCCGGGCATCACCAGTCGCGGCCCGGCCGGTACCTCGGCGCGGAAACCGTTGACGGGCAGGGAGAACTTGACGTTCCGGACCGGCAGGGGCGTGCCGTTGGTGAAGCTCAGCGTGCCCGTCGCGGTCTGCCCGGGGCCGGCGACCGCCGGTACCGAGAGCGCGACCGAGCCGTTGCGGTCCTCGGGGAAGATCCCGCCGACCGCGCTCGTGCCGAACAGCCGGACGTCCTGACGGTCGCCGGCGCCGATCTTGCCGGTCTTGACCCGCGCGACCCCACCGGCGGCCGGGTCGAACCACCAGCCCGACGCCGCCACGTCCAGTTCGGCCTTGCTGCCGTACTGCCGCAGGATCGAGGTCCCGGCCAGTACGGTCGCGGGCTTGCTTCCCGTGTGGACGGTCAGCTGGTAGTTCCGCGACGCCGGTTTCCCGGCGTAGGAACCGGAACCGGCGCCGATCCCGACCGTCACCGTGCCCAGCCCGGACGTCGGCGCGTCGACGGTGAACGTCTGCTTCGCCTGGTCGCCGTTCTTGTAGGCGCGGGTCACGCCGTCGTCCTCGGTGAGCGTGAACGAGCCCTTGCCCTGCGGGTAGACGTCGAGATCGAGGACGCCCTTGTCCCTGGTCTGCCACGACTTCGTGCCCTCGGCCCACATCGGCACCACGGCTCCGGCGCGGACGAACAGCGGCAGCGTGTCGAGCGGTGCGTCGTAACCGTCCACAGTGGTCGGTCCGGTGTAGGTCTTGCCGCTCCAGTAGTCGACCCAGGTGCCCTTCGGCAGGTAGATGCCGTTGCGCACGGTCGAGTTCTCGTACACCGGGGCGACCAGGAAGTCCTTGCCGGACAGGAACTCGTACTTCGCCTTCTCGCCCCAGACGTTCGGGTCGTCCGGGTATTCGAGCGCCAGTGGGCGGACCTGGCCGACGCCGGTCTTGTGCGCCTCCACCGAATGGCTGTAGGTGTAGGGCAGCAGCCGTTCCTTGAGCAGCAGGTATTTGCGGTTGATCGAGGTGTACGGCTCGCCGTACCGCCACGGCTGCTTGTCCGACGCGGCCCAGCCGTCCATCGTCATCGAGACCGGCAGGAATGCCTTCCACTGCAGGTCGCGGACGTAGGTCTGCGGGCTGCCGCCGAAGATGCCGTCGATGTCGCCGGTGTTGTAGGCGATTCCCGACGTCGTGGCGCCGGCGTAGGTCGGGATCTGCCACTTGATGTAGTCGTAGGAACCGGCCTGGTCACCGCTCCACAGCACGCCGCAGCGCTGCGCGCCCGCCCAGCTGACCGGTGTCCAGACGAAGCCGCGCGCGTCGCTGTTGTCCTCGATGCCCTTGTGCGCGGTGTCGCAGGCGTCCAGCGCGAACTGGTATCCCGGGCCGACCCACGCGACGTCGAGTTTGCGGACCCGGACCCCGGCCTTGACCTCTTCGACCTGGTTCGGCACGCCGTTCTCGGTCCACAGCCCGAGTTGCATGTTGTTCTTGCGGAGGCCTTCGCCGGTCTGCTGGAGGTTTTCGTACCCGCAGCCGTAGCCGTCGTTGACGAGCATCCAGCCGTTGGGCATCCCGTGCTCGGTGTATCCCTCCGCGACCTTCACCGCGTCCAGGGTGTGGCGCTCGCCGCGGTTGGCGTTGTGCAGGTAGCAGTCGGCGTCGCCGTGTTCGAGACCGTAGAGCGGTGGCAGGAAAGGCTTCCCGACCAGATCGGTGTAGCCGGTGATGACGTCCTTGAGCCCGTCGCCGACGACGTACGTGGCGTCGAAACGGCGCTCGTCGTGCGTGGTGCGCACCGGTTCGGTGAAGGCGTAGGTGCCTTGCGCGAAGGTGTTGCGCAGGACGCCGTATCCCGCCGTGGAGGCGTAGAACGGTTGCGAATTCGGTGCTCCGCCGTCGTTCCAGTTGTAGTCGGCGAAGATCCGGATCGTCTGGTCACGGTGGCTGAACCGGCCGTTCTGCTCACCGCCGCCGACGAACTGCTCGGCCGCGGTTCGCGCCAGGGTCTGCGTGGTCTGCTTGCCGGTCCAGGACAGCGGCGCCGACTCCTCCCAGAGCCGCTTGCGGTCCGCGCCGTCGTACAACGCGAGCCGCAACGGGTGCTTGTACGCCCGCAACGTCGCCTTGGCCGTGGAAACCGCCCAGTAGTCCCCCTTGTCGGTCCTCTTCGGCGTCACCGGGTCGCCAGTGCGCGGCAGCACGATCTTGCTCCCGGCCGGATCGGTGAACGTGCCGTCCGGCGCCAGCCAGACCCGGACGGCGCCTTCGGCCGGGAAGCTGACGCGCACCGCGGCGCTTCCCGAATTCAGGGTGACCGTGGCGCCGTCGCCGGAGATCCCGGTCAGCTCGCCCAGCTTGCCGGACGCGGCCGCGGCCGGATCGGCGTGGGCGGCGACCGGGGAAAGCCCGAGTAAGGCCACTGCGGCCAAACAACTCAGGGATTGCGCAACTCTGCTCATTCGAGACACCTTTCGCGCATGAATACGCAAGATGGTCTCTGTATAGCGCACGGTTCACGCAAAGTCATCCGCCGAAGCGGTGCTGCCGACTTTCGTCGGGTCGCACGAAGATCCTTATGGGGCAACGGGTGTGTGCGCCCCTGGATGTCATGAAAGGGTCGTTCAGGACAAAAGATGTCCTGAACGACCCTTTCATGACACTCGGGAGCGGAGCGGTCAGACGGCTTGGACCTCGACCCCTGCGGCCTCGAACGCCGCCAGCACCTTCGGGTCGGCGTTGGAATCGGTGACCAGGGCGTGCACCTGCGGAGTCGCGCAGATCCGCGCGAAAGCGCGACGGCCCAGCTTCGAGCCGTCGGCGACCGCGACGACGCGTTCGGCCCGCTCGACCATCAGCCGGTTGATACTCGCCTCGCCCTCGTGGTGCGCGAACGCACCGGCGTCCGCGTCGAACGCGTCGACGCCGAGGAACAGCAGGTCGATCGTCAGTTCGCTGAGGACGCGGGTGGCCAGCGGACCGCTGAGCTCGAACGACTGCGGACGCGCGACCCCGCCGGTGACCACGATCTTCACGTGTGGCCGCACCGCCAGTTCGTGCGCGATGTTCAGCGCGTTCGTGACCACGGTCAGTCCGGGCGAATCACGGAGACCGGCGAGATCGGACCGCGTGGCCAGCGACCGCGCGACTCCGGCCGTGGTCGTCCCGCCGTTGAGGCCGACCACCATGCCCTGCGCCACGAGCGCCGCCGCGGCGACGCTGATCCGCTGCTTCTCGGGCACGTGCCGCGCGGTCTTGTAGCGCAACGGCAGGTCGTAGGCGAGATCGTTGGCCACCGCACCACCCCGGGTGCGGGTGAGCAACTGCTGCTCCGCCAGATGATCGAGGTCGCGCCGGATCGTGGCCGCGGAGACGTTCAACTCCTCGGCCACGTCCTCGACGTCGATCTTTTCCCGCTGCCCCAGCAGGTCCAGCAGGGTGCTCAGCCGTTCGTGCCGGGCCATCGGCGCCACTCCTAGCTCGCTGCGGCCTATCGCGCATGACGTTGCGCTGTTGGCCACTGTTTCGAGCAGTATGCTGCATCGCGGTTGTCCGCCGCGAGCGGCACGCCGGTCGAGTGGCCCGGCCGCTCACTTCATCCGGAAGTCAAGGTGTTCCGGCAGCGGTTCGTTCGAAACCGCCGCCCAAGTGTCCGACAAAGACGTTTCCCCTTCCCTGATGTTCGCGACTTCGAAACCGGTGTCGTACACGGCCTTGGCCCCGGCGACGTCGCCTCGGGCGAGCAGGGTGCGGGCGGTCAGCAAGGCGATCCGCCCCTCCCTGGGAAGCCCCTCCAGCAGCGCGCTCGCCTCTTCCGGGAGGCCCGCCGCGAGTTGCGCCGCGATCGCCTCGACGACCAGTGGCCGCACCGAGGGTGCCAGAGCGACCGCCCGACGGTACAGCCAGGCGGCCTCGTGCCCGGCCGTGGCGACCGCGAGATTCCGCAGGGCCCAAGGGTTCTCGTCCACCGAGACCGATTCACGCCAGGCGCGGACCGCATCCGAATGCCGTCCGGCCGCCCAGTGCGCGACACCGCGGTGATACCAGGTCAGCCAGTTCTTCGGGGCGTACTCCATGAGATCCGTCCAGTACCGGTTCACCAGCGTCGGCGGGGGCACCGCGAGCGGATCCCCGTCCGGCGGCGTCCCGTCGAGGAGAGCGAGCCACGGCTCCTGGTCGGGCCCGAGCGATTCGTCCGGGAACGGCGTGCCGGGCAGGCACATCGGCGCGCGCCGGTTCTCCAGCGCGCCCCAGCCCGAACCGGTGGCCAGGAAGGATTCCGGGGTGACGTCGGCGATCTTCCGCCAGTCGTCGTGGTACTCGTCCATGGCTTCCGCCGACGGCAGACCGGCGGCGACGGCCTCACGCGCCGTCGCCCAGTCTTCCCCGTGTGCCGCCGCGGGATCCGCGGTGACCGGGCCATAGGCCTCCAGCCAGTCCCAGCTCTCCCCCGGCGGCAAGCGCAGATGCTCCAGCTGGGTGCGGGCCAGCCCGGCTTGGATCTCCAGGTAACCGCCGGCCCCCGGGGCAAGCCATTCCTGCCAGCGACGCCCACCGCTGGACTCGCCCCACAGGAACAGTTTCCGGCCGCGCAACCGGCCGGTGGACAGCTGGGCCAGCCCCGTCCCGTCCGCCTCGACGGCCGCGACCCACGGCCTTCCGGTCACCTCGAAGAAGTAGTCCGCCGCGGCTTCGGCGCGGGCCGGATAGGTCAGCTCGCCGGGGACGTCGACCAGATCGAGCCGTCCCGAATAGCCGTAGTGCCAAGCTTGGGTAGCGGGTGCCAGCACGCGGGTGCCTTCGTGCTGCGGCACCGCGATGTTCGACCACCAGTACACCGGGACGTCGTAGGGATGCGGGTTCCGCACCCGCACGGCGACGAGCAGCTGATCCGACCCCTCCGGCAGCCAGAAGTCGATCTGGTACGGCAGGTCGCGGGTACGTTCCCACTCCCACAACCGCAGCACCGGTGTGCCGTCCGGGCCCTCGATCCCGGCGGCGAACATCGGCTCGCAGGTCAACGTCGTATGCCCGGTGCTCCCGAGGTTCCACTCGACGCCGCCGGCGAACCACGCGTCCCGCAGGGCGAGGTTCGCGGGCTGGAACACCGGATTGAGATAGAGCAGTTCGCGTCCGGACGGCTTGTGGACCAGCGAGTACAGCCGCCCGCCCAGTGACGGCAGCACCGTGGCGCGCAGCTTGTCGTTCTCCAGCACCAACGCCGGGAGCTCGCGTTCCGTGCGCTCCCGGGTGTAGCCGTCCTGAAGCAGGCACGGCAACGGTGTGTCGAGACGACCGTAGCCGATGTTCTCCGCCAGATCCGGCGGCAGCTCGTCCACATTGGACACCTTGGCCACCGCTTCGGGTTTCCGGAGCGGTGGCAACGGGTTCTCCGGCCCCAGCTCGGCGGCCGGAAGCAGCAGACCGGTGCGGTACAGGCGGGTCATGCGTCCGGGAGCCTGTCACCCGTCGCGGCGTCGAACAGGTGCACCGCACCCGGTTGCGGGCTCAGGGAGATCGGCTCGCCACGCTGCCACGGGGCCATCCCCGGCGTGCGAACGGTCAGCACGCGATCGCCGTCCCGGCAGTAGAGGTACTGGTCGCTTCCCAGTTCCTCGACGACCTCGACGACGGCTTCGAAACCGCCGTCGCCGATCGTCCAGCCCTCGGGCCGGACACCGACGACGACGCCGGGGCCGGTCAGCGCCGACCGCTGCGCCGGGGTCAGCGGCAGCCGCGTGCCACCGGCGACCGCACCGCCACTGTCCACAGTGGTCTCCAGCAGGTTCATCGCGGGCGAGCCGATGAACCCGGCGACGAAGACGTTGACCGGCTTCGCGAACAGCCCGACGGGCGTGTCGCACTGCTGCAGGATCCCGTCCTTCAGCACGGCGACCCGGTCCCCCATCGTCATCGCCTCGACCTGGTCGTGCGTGACGTAGAGCGTGGTGATGCCCAGCCGCCGTTGCAGGGAAGCGATCTGCGTCCGCGTCTGCACCCGGAGTTTGGCGTCCAGGTTGGACAGCGGCTCGTCCATCAGGAACACACTCGGCTCGCGCACGATCGCGCGCCCCATCGCGACGCGCTGCCGCTGGCCGCCGGACAGCTTCGCGGGTTTGCGGTCGAGGTACTCGGTCAGGTCGAGTACGGCCGCGGCCTCGCGCACCTTGCGTTCGCGTTCGGCCTTCGCCATTTTCGCCAGCTTCAGGTGGAAGCCGATGTTCTCCCCCACCGTCATATGCGGGTAGAGCGCGTAGTTCTGGAACACCATCGCGATGTCCCGTTCCTTCGGCGGCAGCTCGGTGACGTCACGATCGCCGATGTGGATGGAGCCGTCGTCGACGCCTTCCAGCCCGGCGAGCATCCGCAGCGTGGTCGACTTCCCGCAGCCGGACGGGCCGACCAGCACCAGGAACTCGCCATCGGCGACCTCGAGGTCGAGGCCGTCGACCGCGGGACGTTCCACGCCGGCGTAGAACCGGGTGGTGTCGGAGAAGGTCACGGTGGCCATCTGGTCCTACTTTCCGGCGCCGAGGGTCATGCCGGTGATGATCCGGCGGGCGAGTACGAGGTAGAGCACGAGCATCGGGAGCACGACGATCGCCACCCCGGCGATCAGGCCGCCGTACTCCGACTGGTAGCTCGCGGCCCCGTAGAAGGTGAACAGCGCGCGGGACAGCGTGAAATGCGCCTGGTCCTTGAGGAACACGATCGCCAGCAGCGTCTCGTTCCACAGGCCGATGGCGTTCAGCGTCAACGCGGTGATCATGCCGCCGCGGGTCAGCGGCAGCATCACCGAGAAGAACGTGCGCGTCGGCGAGGCGCCGTCGAGCGCGGCCGCCTCCTCCAGTTCGTCCGGCAGCGACCGGAAGAAACCGGTCATCAGGAACACCGTGAACGGGATGGACAGGGCCACGTACAGCACGAACAGGCCGTACTCGTTGTCCATGTGCACTTTGCTGAGCACCACGAACAGCGGGATGATCACGGTCTGGAACGGCACGCCCATGCCGATCGCGACGACGTTGGTCATCGGACCGGCGCCGCGGACGCCGAGCCTGGTCAGTGCGTACGCGCAGGGCGCCGAGACGACGACGGTCACGACCGTCGCCAGCCCGACCAGGACCACGGTGGTCAGCACCGCGTCGCCGAAACCCGCGTTGTTCCAGGCGTAGACGAAGTTCCGGAACGGCTTGCCGTTCTTGAACCATTGGTACGGCAGGTCGAACGGCTTGGTGAAGATCTCCACCGGTGTCTTGAACGACGCCGTGAGCAGCCAGTACAGCACCAGGATGTTGCCCGCGGTGAACAGCCAGACGATCGTGGTGCCCAGTACCCGCAACGGGCTGAACCGTTGGGAGCCGGGCGCCGGGCGCGGTTTGCGTGGCGGCTTGCGCACCGGTTTCGGCGACGGGCGCGCGGGCGCCTCGACGTCGGTGACGGACATGGGATCTCCCTCAGAACTGGATCGCGTCACGGCGCATCAGACGGCGGAGCAGGACGACGAGTACGGACACCAGCACGATCATCGCCACCGCGCAGGCACAGGCGGCACCGAAGTCCGGTGTGCCGTTCGAGCCGAAGGTCCGGTCGAACACGTAGATCCCCAGCGTCCACGCCTCGTTGGGCGGGGCGTAGGTGCCGGGACCGGCCAGCACGAACACCAGCTCGAAGATCTTGAGCGCGTTGATCGTCCACAGCACCCCGGCGACGCCGACGACGTCCCAGGTCATCGGCAGCGTGATGTTCCTGAACTTCTGCCACGGCGACGCGCCGCCCAGTTCGGCGTCCTCGTAGAGATACGGCGGGATGCGGTCGACCGCGGCCATCAGGATGGTGATGTAGAAGCCCGAACTGGCCCAGATCAGCGAAGCCGTCACGACACCGGTCACATTGGACGGTGCGAGGAACTTCACCGCGTCCGCGCCGAGGCTTTCCAGCACGTAATTCGCCAGCCCCTGTTTCCCCGGCTGGTACTTGAACACGAAGCCGAGGAACATGCCGAGTGCCACCGGCGCCACGATGTTCGGGAAGAACAGGATGGCGCGGACGATCTTGCCGCCCTTCATGTCCCGCAGCACCATGGTGAACAGGAAGGCCAGCGCGAACGTGCCGATCCCGCCGAGGAACACGTAGATCAGCGTGTTGCGGAAGGCGTACTGGAACGAGTCGCTCGACCACATCTGCGTGTAGTTGGTGACGCCGTTGGGTTCCGGCGTGTCCCCCGCCCCGGCCCAGCTGGTGAAGCTCAGCACCACGGTCGCGATCGTCGGCAGGACCAGGAAGGCCAGGTACAGCACCAGCGCCGGCGCGGCGAACGGCCAGAACAGCCGTTTCTTGCGGCGCAGATGAGCCCCGGCCTTCACGGCCCGCGCCGGCGGTGTTGTCGGCGTCGTCGGCGTCGTGACCGTCGCCATCAGCCCTGGTTCTTCCAGAACTCGGCGCTCTTGACGGCGAGCTGGTCCACGAACTGCTGCGGGGTGAGCTGGCCCTTCAGCAGCGCGATGTCGGCGGGGTCGAAGACGTCGGTCTGCCATTTGCCGCCGGCGATGCCGTCGATCCCGTCGTACTGCAGGACGTGCTCCTTCTTCGGGTCGTCCAGCGCGGCCTTGACCTGCTTGAGGTCGTCCGGCACGGCGAGGTCGGCGCGCGGCACGAGGTTGTCGGCCACGATCGGGATCCCGGCGAGCAGGTCCTTGTTGAGGAAGTAGGCGATGAACGCCTTGGCCGCCTCGGCGTGCTTGGCCTTCTTGGTCACCGAGAAGCCGATCGACATCTGCTCGACGGTGTCGTGCGTGGCGCCTTCCGGCATCGGGAACTGGAAGGAGCTGTAGTTGATCTTCGTCCCGGCGCCCTGCTTGTCCAGGTACTCACGGGTCTCGCTCGGCGCCCAGCTGCCGACGTAGAGGAACCGGGAGTCGCCGTCGGCCCAGCGCTGCTGCACCTGCGGGAACTTCGCCGCGTCCCAGCCGTCGATGAAGTACTTGGGCAGCTTCGCGGTTTCGGTGGCGGCCTTGAGGAAACCGGGCTCGGTCTTCCACGCCTGGCCGGTCTTGTCGGTCGCCGCCTTGTACAGCCCGCCCGCGCCGACGAACCGCTCGGCGAGCTGGGTGTAGTAGTACATGTTGTAGAACGGGATGTCGCCGTCGAGGCTGATGGCGGCCTTGCCGTCGGACTTCGCCTTGTCGAACAGGGCGATCAGCTCGTCCATCGTCTTCGGCTGCTGGATGTCGCCGGCGGTGTCCTTGTTGAACCACCAGGCGCTCGACTGGATCGTGTACGGGACCATGAAGTTGTGGCCCTCGCGGTCCTTGTTCTGCGGGAAGTCGTACGAACTGGGCGAAAGCACGTCCTTGACGGTCTTGTCGCCCTCGCCGACCTTCATCGCGAACACGTCGTCGACGCTCTGCGTGCCGCCCGGCGTCATGACCGCCGCGCCGACCTTGCTGACGTCCTGATCGAACAGATCCGGTACCGCGTCGGTGTTCAGCGCGGGCACCAGGTTCTGGGTGTAGGCCTTGCGGCCCAGCCACTGCACGTCGACCTTGACGCCGGTCTTCTCCTGGAAGCATTTGAAGGCCTTCTGGAGGACCTTGCCCTGGGGCTCGTCGGCCGTCCACATGGACCAGTACGTGAATTCCTTGTCCGTCGCGGGTTTCACTCCCGCTTCCGGACAGGGCGCGTTGAGGAACTGGTCGACGCCGGGGAGCGCGTTCTCGCCGGTGCCACCGGCCACGTCCCCGCCGCCGCATCCCGCGAGCAGGAGCGCCGCCCCTGCCGTCAATGCCGTCAGCCTGCCTACCCGCATCCGCCACCACCTGGATCGAAGATCACACAAGTTCTGCTTGTTGTTGCGCAGTTTTGTGAGGTTTCACGCACATGTCAACACTCAATCGCGCAAAGTCTGCTCAATCGTCACCTTGACCGGTTCAACCTGATCAAGCTTGAGCACTCCCAGTAGCCGCCGCACCTCGACGGCCACCGCCGCCCTTCCCGCACCGAGGTACTTCCGCGGGTCGACGCGCTCCGGATGCGCGCGCCAGTCATCCGCGGCCGCGGCGGTGAACACCTTGTTGAGCTGGGTGGCGATATTGATCTTCGTCATCCCGGCCCGCACGGCCTCGGCCAGCCCCTCGTCCGGCACACCCGACGAACCGTGCAGCACCAGCGGCACCGGCACCCGCTCCCGCAGCCTTGCGATCAGCTCGAAGTCCAAGGCGGCGTCACGGGTGAGCATGGCGTGCGAACTGCCCACCGCCACCGCGAGCGCGTCGATGCCGGTGGCCGCGACGAACCGCGCCGCCTCGTCCGGATCGGTGCGCGCGCCGGGCGCGTGGACGCCGTCCTTGCCACCGACCTCGCCGAGTTCGGCCTCGACCCAGACCCCGTGGTCGTGGCAGTACGCGGCGACTTCCCTGGTCACGCGCACATTGTCGGTGTAGTCCAGTTTGGACGCGTCGAACATGACGGAGCCGAAGCCGAGCGAGACCGCCTCACGGACGAGATCGGCCGATTCGGCGTGGTCGAGATGCACCGCGACCGGAGTGACGGCGCCTCTCGCCGCGGCCAGCGCCGCGGAGCCCACCGGTGCCAGTGAACCGTGGTACTTCACGGCGTTCTGGCTCAGTTGCAGGATCACCGGCGCTTCCGCCGCGGCCGCGCCGTCGACGATCGCGGTGATGTGTTCGAGCTGGATCGCGTTGAACGCGCCGCAGCCGTGCCGGGCCGCCGCGGCGGCACCGACGATCTCCCCGGTTCCCACCAGAGGCATGACGTCTCCTAATCCGGGCGGGCGCGCACGGCGACCAGCCCCTGTTCGGCTTCGTAGTGCGCGAGGTCGACGTCCCCGGCCAGCGGGCCCAGCACGGCCGCCCCGGACAACGCGACGGCGCGGCGCAGGATGTCCGGCCACGGTTCGGCGCGGCTCAGCCCCAGCGCCAGCGCCGCGACGACGGCGTCACCGGCGCCGGTGGTATTGCCACTGAGCACAGTGGACGGTGCCGCGTGCCAGATGCCGGATCCGGTCACCGCCAGCAGCCCCTCCGGGCCCAGCGAGACGACGACGGCGCCGGCGCCTGCCTCGCGCAGTTCGGTCGCGGCGGCCACCGGGTCCCGCAGGCCGGTGACCTCGCGCAGTTCGTCGGCGTTCGGTTTGACCACGGACGGCCGCCCGGCCAGTCCGGCGAGCAGCGCCTCGCCGGAAGTGTCCAAGATGGACAGTGCCCGGCCGAGGAGTCCGGCGTATCCCCCGGCGCCCGGCGGAAGGCTGCCCGAGCAGACGAGCACGTCCGGTTTCCGGGCTCGGACGGCCGCCGCAAACGCTTGCCACTCGTCTTCGGTGAGCCGCGGCCCGGGTTCGTTCAGCAGTGTGACCGAGCCGTCGTCCGCCAGAACCGTGGTGGTGCGCCGGGTCTCCCCGCCGATCGGGACCGCGGTGGCCGGGATGCCCGCCGCCGCGAGGTCGCCGGCGACGGCGGTTCCCGTCGCGCCGCCCGCCGTGAAGATCGCGCGGACGTCGGCGCCGAGCGTGTGCAGCACCCGGGCGACGTTGACGCCCTTGCCGCCCGCCCGGTGCCGCACTTCCCGCACCCGGTGCACGTCACCGGGCCGGAGACCGTCCACTGTGTACGTGACGTCCAGCGCGGTGTTCGGCGTGACGGTGACGATCACGGCTGCCTCAGGTCAGGACTACGGAACGGGTGAGGCTGCGCGGGTTGTCCGGATCGAGTCCCTTGCGGGCGGCGATGGCCCCGGCGACACGCTGCGCGCGGACCAGGTCCGCCAGCGGGTCCAGGCCGCTCTCGACGAACAGGCCGCCCGCGCGGGCGACGTCGTCGGCCAGCCCTTCCGGCGCCTGCCCGAACATCCACGTCACGCGGCCGGGCTCGCTGATGCTGATCGGCCCGTGCCGGTAGTCCCACGCCGGATACGACTCCGTCCACAGCAGACACGCCTCGCGGAACTTGAGCGCGGCTTCGTTCGCGATGCCCACCGACCAGCCGGTGCCGAGGAAGCTGAACTGCTCCGCCGCGACCAGTTCGGCGGGCAGCGGTTCGGCGAGCACGCGTTCGGCCTGGTCGGCGACCGCGGCCAGGTCCTCGCCGAGGTGCGCGCGCAGCATCGCCAGCGCCGTCGTCGCGAACCGGGTCTGCACGACCGAGCGTTCGTCCACGACGGAAAGGTCGACGATCGTGTCCGCGGCGGCCTCGATCTCGCGCGGCACACCGGTGATCGCGATGGTCGGCGTCTTGCCCCGCAGCTTCACCAGCAAGGCGTGGACCTCGGTCGTCGTACCCGACCGGGTCAGCGCCACGACGTGGTCGTAACCACGGCCCGCCGGGAACTCGGAGGCGGCGAAGGCGTCGGTCTCGCCGAGCCCCGCGGACTCGCGAAGGACGGCGTACGCCTGGCCGATGAACCACGACGTGCCGCAGCCGACGATCGCGACCCGCGCGCCCGGCGGCGGCAGCAGATCACTGTTCGCCGAGGCCAGCGCCGCCGCTTCCCGCCAGCAGCCGGGCTGGCTCGCGATCTCCGCCGCCATGAAGGTCCCGCTCATGAACTCCCCATCCGTGCCAGTTGTGCGCAATAGCTGTCACGTTAGGTGCAGTTTTGTGCAACGTCAATGCTCTGTTAGCGCACTTTCACGCATTTGGCTCGCGCAGATGTGCAGGATGGGCCGGTCGCCTACCGTGGACGGATGCGAATCGTCTCGCTGCTCCCCGCCGCGACCGACTTCGTGGCGACCCTCGGGCTCCTGCCGTCGCTGGCGGGCCGGACCCACGAATGCGACTGGCCACCCGGCGCGCTCGACGACGTCCCGGTGGTCACGAGCAGCGCGATCGACCACGACGTGCTGTCGAGCCGGGAGATTTCGGCGGCCGTCGGAGGCGAGCATCGCGGTTCGGGCCTGTACTCCCTCGACGCCGGCCTGCTCGCGGCCGCCGAACCCGACGTCGTGCTCACGCAGGATCTCTGCGACGTCTGCGCGGTCTCCTATCGGCAAGTGTCGGAGACCGTGCGCACGCTGGACGGCGACACCCGGGTGGTCAGCCTCGAACCGCGAACGCTCGACGGCGTCTTCACCTGCTTGTCCACGCTCGGCGAGGTGCTGGGCGTCCCGGAGCGCGCGGCCGCCGAAGCCCGCCTCCTCCGGGAACGAGTGGAGGCGGTCCGCGCCCGGGTCGCGGGACGACCTCGCCCGCGGGTGGCCGCCATCGAATGGCTCGATCCGCTCTGGCCGGCCGGGCACTGGGTCCCGGAGCAGATCGAAGCCGCCGGTGGCGTCCCGTTGCTCGCCGCCGCGGGCGAACACACCCGCCCGATCACGTGGGACGCCGTCGTCGAGGCACGGCCCGACGTGCTGCTGCTCATGCCCTGCGGCTTCCCGCCCGAACGGACCGAAGCGGAACTTCATCTGCTGACCGGCCTGCCGGGTTGGGACGACATCCCGGCCGTGCACGTCTTGGACGGACCGGCCTACTTCAACCGGCCCGGACCCCGTGTCGTCGACGGCACGGAGATCCTCGCCGGCCTCCTCCACCCGTGACCGGCGTCACGTGCGAAGCTGTCACAACCTCTCCGTCCCCCTCGTCATGTGTGCAGGAACCGACAGAGAGGAAAGATCATGGAACCGCGCGTCAACCTGTTCGAGAACGAGGTCATCCTCAAGTACGCCAAGCGTCTCGGCGCCGCGAACCGGCCGATCGAAGAGTCCTCGCTGCCGCACGCGACCCAGGAACTGGTGAAGCTGCGTGCCAGCCAGATCAACGGCTGCGGTTTCTGCACCGACATGCACAGCAAGGACGCCGCGCACGCCGGCGAAACCTCGGTGCGGCTCAACCTGGTCGCCGCCTGGCGGGAGGCGAACGTGTTCACCGAGCCCGAGCGCGCGGCGCTGGCGCTCACCGAGGAGGGCACCCGCATCGCCGACGCGCACCACGGCGTCAGCGACGAAACCTGGGCGCAGGTGCGCAAGCACTACGACGACGAGCAGATCGGCGCCCTGATCGCGCTGATCGCCACGATCAACGCGTACAACAGGCTCAACGTCATCGCCAGGACGCCGGCGGGCGACTACCAGCCCGGCATGTTCGACTGATCCTCGCGTCCAGCGACAACAGGACCGCTTCGCCGGACAACGATCGGGCTGCTTCGGGCTGCTAAACCTGCGGATACCAGCGATCCGGAGGTTTCAGCCCGTGCAACTCGACGTCCGCTTCTTCCCCGTGACCGGGACTCACCCGCTCAGCACCGACCTCGTCGGACTCCGCGCGAACTTCCACTACGGCTCCGGAAACGTGCTGGAGCAGCACTACGCGGACCGGACCACGATGATCTGGACGGGTGTGTCCGGCGACTTCGCCGGTGTCCGGCAGAAAGAAGCGACACTGCGGGTCTTCGAAACCGGGCCGGCGCAGTACTTCGTCACCTGGTACGAAACCGGGACCGTCGCGACGGCCGCGCACGGTGAGATCTTCGACGGCGGCTACCCCATCGCGGTGATGGCCGACTTCGACCGTCTGGTCGCGACGGCGGCGTATACGAATCCGCGCGAGGACGGCGGGCAGTACTTCCTGGTCGACCAGGCGACCATCGAGATTCTGGACAAGCCGCACCGATGGCCTTCGTTCCCGGCGCCGCAAGCAAACGTGGCGTGTCCTGAAGGGTCCCTTTGAGACGCTGAAGGTCTCAAAGGGACCCTTCAGGACATCGGGCTTCGATACGCGCACAGAGACAACCACCGCGCGCGCAAAGGCAAAGCCCGCCGACCCGACCGCTCCCATACTGGCCGTCCAGCGGAGATGAGGAGCAGCGGATGAGCCGAGACGACACGTCGCTCGCGAAGAACGTCTTGGGCGTGCCGGGCATCGTCTTCCTCGTGCTCGCCGCGGTCGCGCCCCTGACCGGCATGATCGTGATCGCGGCCATCGGCATCGCGCTCGGGAACGGCGGCGGGATGGTCGCGGCCTTCCTGCTGGCCACGGTCGTCCTGATGCTGTTCGCGGTCGGCTACGCGCAAATGTCGCGGGTGCTCACCAGCGCGGGCGGCTTCTACGCCTTCGTGGTCAAGGGATTGGGCAGGACACCGGGGCTCGTCGCCGGTTTCGTCGCGATGCTGGGCTACAACTGTTTCGTCGCGGGCGCGATCGGCACGAGCGGGTTCTTCACCTCCACGGCGATCGACGACGTCTTCGGGCTCCACCTCGATTGGCTCTTCTGGAGCGCGGTTTCGGTGGTGCTGGTCCTGCTGCTCAGCCGCCGGGGAATCGCGGTGAGCGCGAAAGTGCTGGGAGTCTCGCTGATCCTCGAGGTGTCGATCCTGCTGGTCATGGACTTCAGCGTGCTGTTCCGGCACGGTTTCTCGTTCGCCGCCTTCAGCCCCTCCGTGCTGTTCCAGGGCGCCGGCGGGCTGGCGTTGTTGTTCGCCGCCAACGCTTTCATCGGTTTCGAGGCGACGGCGCTGTTCGGCGAGGAGGCCAAGGATCCCAAGCGGACGATCCCGCGGGCGACCTACATCGCCATCGGGTTCATCGGGGTGTTCGCCGCGTTCACGACCTGGGCAGTGGTCAGCGCGATCGGCGCCGAACAGGCGCAGGACGTGGCCGTCGCACACCTTTCGAGCGGGGATCTCGTGCTCTCGGTGGCACAGGAGTATCTCGGCGGCCCGCTGACCAAGGTGATGTTGCTGCTTCTGGTGGTCAGCCTGTTCGCGGCGTTGCTGGCGCTGCACAATTCGGCGACCCGCTATCTGTACGCGTTGGGCCGGGTCGGCGTGCTGCCGCGACTGCTGGGCAAGACCAGTCCGCGCAACGGAGCACCGCGCTACGCCTCGATCGTCCAGCTGGCCTTCGGCTCGGCGGTGGCGCTGGCGTTCCGGCTCGCCGGGCTCGACCCGGTCGCCGACCTCACCGCGAGCATGACCGGCTTCGGCACGTTGGGCATTCTCACCCTGCAACTGTTCGCGGCGGTCGCGATCCTGGTCTATTTCCGCCGGACGCGGGATCGCCGGGTGGTGAAGACGCTGATCGCCCCCGGGCTGGGCGCGGTGGGGCTCGGGATCATCGTGACGCTGGCGATCCTCAACTTCCCGACGCTCGCCGGGTCGAGCAACGGCGTTGTCCCGCACCTGCCGTGGCTGCTCCTGGTGGTCGCGCTGGCCGGGCTGGCGCTCGCCGGCTGGCTGCGCAAGTTCCGGCCCTCGGTGTACGCGGCGCTGGAGTCCGATCTGGAACGCGACGCCGCGCCGAAGCCGTCAGAGACTGTTGGTCAGTGAGAGGTTGAACGAGTAGCGCGAGGCGCGGTAGACGTGCCAGCCGTGTTCCACGACCTTGCCGGACTCGTCGTAGGTGGTGCGCCGCATGGTGAGCAGCGCCGCGCCCGGCTCCTCGTCGAGCAGTTCGGCGTCCTCTTCGGTCGCCTGCCGGGCGCCGACGTTCTGCTGCGCGGCGTGCAACCGGACACCCGCCGAGCGCAGTAACTGGTAGAGCCCCTTGTCCCGCAGTTCGTCGTCGGACGGGTCGATGAGGCCGTCCGGCAGGTAGTTGTTCATGATCGCCAGCGGTTCGCCGCCGGTCGAGCGCACCCGTTTCAGCCGCCGGACATGGGTCAGGCCCGGTGTCTCGAGCTGCTCGATCGCCTCGTCGTCCGCGGGCTCGACCCGGTTGACGAGGACGACGGACTCCGGCCTGTCCCCGAGTTCGCTGAGGTCGTCGAAGAGGCTGCTCAACCGCAGCGGGCGGGCGACTTTCGTGCGGACGACCTGGGTGCCGACACCGCGTTTGCGGACGAGCAGCCCCTGGTTGACCAGCGACTGGATCGCCTGGCGGATGGTCGGCCGCGACAGGTGCAGCCGCGCGGCCAGGTCCAGCTCGTTGTCCAGCCGGGCGCCGTTCGGCAGCCTGCCGTCTTCGATCGCGGCGCCGAGCTGCCTGGCGACCTGCGAGTACAGCGGCTCCGGGCCGTTCGGATCCACCACGATCTCACCGGGTGCCCAGGGTTTCATGCGCGGAGCCTACCGCGACGAGCCACTATGACCTTATGTCCATATGTCTTGACAAAGTCTCCGAGCGCTTGCGAGGGTCGAAGCACCACGCGAGCCGGGAGGAACGAAAGTGTCGGACACAGTGCGCCGGATAGTCGCCGCGCGGGTACGCGATCCGGGGGCCGTCGCGGTGGCCGCGGCCACCCGGGTCCGGGCGAAATCGCCGTTCAACGACAACGGCCGGATGATGATCATCGCCGCGGACCATCCGGCGCGTGGTGCGAACGGTGTCGGCGCCGATCCGCTCGCGATGGCCGACCGCGGCGAACTGCTCGGCCGCCTCGGTCTGGCACTGGAACGTCCCGGGGTCACCGGGGTGCTGGCGACGCCGGACATCATCGACGATCTGCTGCTCCTCGGCGCCCTCGACGGCAAGACCGTCATCGGGTCGATGAACCGCACCGGCCTCGCGGGATCGAGTTTCGAGATCGACGACCGGTTCGCCTGCTACGACGCCGAAACGATCGAGCGGATGCGGTTCGACGGCGGCAAGACGCTCACCAGGATCTGCCTGAGCGACCCGGCGACGCCGAGCGCGCTCGAGAACACCGCGAAGGCTGTCAACGACCTCGCCGACCGGAAGCTGATCGCGATGGTCGAGCCGTTCCTCTCCGAATGGGCCGGCGGACGTCTGCGCAACGACCTCTCCCCCGATGCCGTGATCCGGTCGATCACCATCGCCTCCGCGCTCGGCCGCTCGTCGGCGTACACCTGGCTGAAACTCCCGGTCGTCGAGGACATGGAACGTGTGCTGGCCGCCTCGACGCTGCCCGCCGTGCTGCTGGGCGGCGAGGTCAAGGATCCCGACGCCGCGTTCGCCGCCTGGCAACGGGCGCTCGCGCTGCCGACGGTGCAAGGACTCGTGGTCGGCCGCTCTCTGCTCTACCCGCACGACGGCGACGTCGCCAAGGCCGTCGACACGGCCGTCGGACTGCTGTGAACACCTGTGGAGGACAACGCGTGAAGACCATCGACCACTGGATCAACGGCACCGCGACCACGGCGGGCTCCACCCGCACCGCGCCGGTGTTCGACCCGGCCGCGGGACGCCCGCAGGCGCAGGTACTCCTCGCGGAACCGTCCGATGTGGACACAGCGGTGTCCGCCGCGGGCAAGGCCTTCGAGACGTGGGGTGATTCGTCGCTCTCGCAGCGGACCAAGGTGATGTTCGCCTTCCGCGAGTTGCTGGTGAAGCACGAGGACGAACTCGCCGGGATCATCTCCTCCGAGCACGGCAAGGTGATCGACGACGCGCGTGGCGAGATCGTCCGCGGCCGCGAGATCGTCGAGTACGCCTGCGGGATCGCCGACGCGCTGAAAGGCGGCTTCTCCGACCAGGTCTCGCGCGACGTCGACGTGCACGACTTCCGGCAGCCGCTCGGGGTCGTCGCCGGGATCACGCCGTTCAACTTCCCCATCATGGTCCCGCTGTGGATGCATCCGATCGCCATCGCGGCGGGCAACACGTTCGTGCTCAAACCCAGCGAGCGGGTCCCGTCCGCGTCCCGGCTGGTCGCCGAACTGTACGCCGAGGCCGGCCTTCCCGACGGCGTGTTCAACGTGGTCAACGGGGACAAGGTCGCGGTCGACGCGATCCTGGAGCATCCCGGTATCGCCGCCGTGTCGTTCGTCGGCTCGACGCCGATCGCCAAGTACGTCCACGAACGCGCGACGGCCACCGGCAAACGCGTGCAGGCGCTGGGCGGGGCCAAGAACCACGCCGTCGTCCTGCCGGACGCCGATCTCGAGTACGCCGCGAACCACCTCACGGCCGCCGCGTTCGGTTCGGCCGGACAGCGCTGCATGGCGATCTCCATCGGCGTCGCCGTCGGTTCGGCGGGTGACCGGCTGGTCGAGATCCTCGAGCGCAAGGCGGCCGAGATCAAGGTCGGGCCCGGCCACGAAGCCGGAAACGACATGGGCCCGGTGGTCACCGAAGCCGCGCGGCGGCGGGTGATCGACTCCGTCGCCCTCGGGGCCGAGCAGGGCGCGACCGTGGTGGTCGACGGCCGGGAGCTGAGCGTCGGCGGTCACGAGAAGGGATTCTTCGTCGGACCGTCCCTTTTGGACAAGGTGACCACCGGGATGTCCACGTATCGCGACGAGATCTTCGGGCCGGTGCTCGGGATCGTCCGGGTGTCCACTCTGGACGAAGCGATCGAGCTGATCAACGCCAACCCCTACGGCAACGGGACCGCCGTCTTCACCGGGAGCGGCGAGGCGGCGCGGCGCTTCCAGCGGGAGGTGAAGGTGGGGATGATCGGGGTGAACGTGCCCATCCCGGTGCCGATGTCGTACTACTCCTTCGGCGGCTGGAAGGACTCCCTCATCGGGGACAGCCCGATCCACGGCCCGGCGGGCGTCCGGTTCTACACGCGGGCGAAGGTCGTCACGACGCGATGGCCGCACTCCGCCGCCGGTTTCCACTTCCCGACCTCAAGCTGACCCACGCAATTGGTCACCTACTTGCGCTCGCGCAAGTAGGTGACCAATTGCGAAGTGGGGTCAGCCCACCTCTTGACGTTGCCGCTTCCCGACGATCCGCCAGCCGACCGCGAGCACCACGACCAGCACCGGGATCGAGTAGAACGCGATCTTCTCGGCACCGTCGGAGAAGCCCATCAGGACGACCACCAGCGCGAGGAAACCGAGCGTCGCCCAGCCGCTGTAGGGCGCCCACGGCATCCGGTAGGACGGCCTTTCCAGCTCCCCGCGCAGCGCCGCCTGGCGCATTCGCAGCTGGCAGAAGATCAGCGTCGCCCAGGTGGTGATCACGCCGAGCGAGGCGATCGCGATCGCGATGTCGAACGCGTCCTTCGGCACCAGGTAGTTGAGCACCACGCCGAGCACGTACGCGCCCGAGGTGAACAGGATCCCGCCGTAAGGCACGTGACGGCCGCTCATCTTGCCGACGAACTTGGGCGCCTCGCCCTTGTCCGCGAGCGCCCGCAGGATACGGCCGGTCGAATAGAGCCCGGAGTTGCAGCTCGACAGCGCGGCGGTGAGCACGACCGCGTTCATCACGTCGCCGATCCCCGGGATCCCGAGCCTGCTGAACACGGTGACGAACGGGCTCTCGCCGCCGTTGTAGAACGGCCACGGCAGCAGCATCGCCAGCAGCAGCACGGAGCCCACGTAGAACACGCCGATCCGCCAGACCACTCCGTTGATCGCCTTCGGCAGCACCTTGCGGGCGTCCTTGGTCTCACCGGCGGCGATGCCGACGACCTCGATCGCCGAGTACGCGAAGATGACCGCCTGCAGCGTCATCAGGGCGATGCCGATGCCCGCCGGGAAGAAACCGTTGTGGGCGGTCAGGTTGTGCACGCCCGCCGTGGTGCCGCCGATGTCGGCGCTGGTGAGCACCAGCCCGGTCGCGGTGACCAGGAAGACCACGATGGCCAGCACCTTGACCACCGAGAACCAGAATTCCAGCTCGCCGAACAGTTTCACCGACAGCAGGTTCACCAGGATCAGCACGCCGAGCGCGACCAGCGCGGTGATCCACTGCGGCACGTCGGGCAGCCACTTGTGCACGTAGATCGCCACCGCGGTGATCTCCGCGATGCCGGTCATCGCCCAGTTCACCCAGTACATCCAGCCGGAGGCGAAACCCGCCCACGGCCCGATGAACTTGCGGGCGTAGGTGACGAAACTGCCGGAGGTCGGCTCGTGCAGCACGAGCTCACCGAGGGCGCGCATCACGAAGTAGGCGGCGATACCGCAGAGCGCGTACGACAGGACCAGCGAAGGCCCGACCTGGTGGAGCTTGCCGCCGGCACCGAGGAACAGCCCGACGCCGATCGCGCCGCCGATGGCGATCATCTGCACTTGGCGGTTGCCCAGTGCTTTTGAGTAGCTTTCACCTTTTTCGGTGAGCAGCGAGGAATCCATGGTTGCCAGACGCTAGAGCGTGTGCGGCACGTCACCAACAGTGCTAAGGAAGACTTAAGGTGTGCGAGACGTCACTCGGGTGGTTTAACCGGATTTTCCCGTTTCGATTTGACAAGTTCACCCGCGAACCCCGATCTTCGCGCGCGAAGACGCACTTCTACGCTACGGCCGTGGACCTCGCAGCGCTGCTGGACCGGATCGCCGACGACGTCGCGCCGGAGATCGGCCGCGGCTCCGTCGCGGACTACATCCCCGCCCTGGCCAGGGTCGAACCCCGGCAGTTCGGCATGGCGGTGGCCGAAGTGGACGGTCGGGTGCACGGCGTCGGCGACTGGGAGACGCCGTTCTCCATCCAGAGCATGTCGAAGGTCTTCACCTTGGCGCTCGCGCTCTCCCATGGCGACGGGGTGTGGGAGCGGGTGGGCCGTGAGCCGTCCGGCAACCCGTTCAACTCGCTGGTGCAATTGGAGAACGAGGACGGAATCCCCCGCAATCCGTTCATCAACGCCGGCGCGCTGGTGGTGACCGACGAACTGGCGCATCACGGCGACGCGGCGGAAACACTGCTTCGGTTCCTCCGTGCGGAAAGCGGCCGCGCGGACATCGGGATCGACGACGAGGTCGCCGCTTCGGAGGCCGCGCACGCCGATCGCAACCGCGCGCTCGCCTATTTCATGGCGTCGTACCGGAACATGCGTCATCCGATACCCGCCGTCCTCGATCAGTACGTGCGTCAATGTTCGATCGCGATGAACTGCGGCGACGTCGCGCGCGCGGCGGTGTTCCTCGCCCGCCACGGCGTGCGCAACGACGGCACCCGGCTGCTCGAACGAAGCGCGGCCAAGCGGGTCAACGCGGTGATGCTGACGTGCGGCACCTACGACGCGGCGGGCGAATTCGCCTACCGCGTCGGGCTTCCCGGCAAAAGCGGGGTCGGTGGCGGCATCGTCGCGATCGTCCCCGGCCGGTGCGCGATCTGTGTGTGGAGCCCCGGACTGGACCCGCGCGGCAACTCCGTCGCGGGTGTCGCGGCGCTGGACCGGTTCACGACCCTGACCGGCTGGTCGATCTTCTGATCGGTTTGAACCCGCGGCGACGGGGAAGCCACCAGCGTGCAGACCTTTCTCCCGTGTGCCGATTTCCGGGCCTCCGCTTCCGTGCTCGACCAGCGGAGGCTCGGAAAGCAGCGCGTGGAGACGATCCAGGTCCTGCGCGCGCTGACGGTGCCGGGGTACGGCTGGCGCCATCACCCGGCCGCGGCGATGTGGGCGGGCTATGAAGAGGCGCTCGCCCGGTACGGCTTCGACATCTGCGAGGTCTGGTGCGAGACCGGCCGCCAGGACACCTGCCGCGAAACGCTCCGGCTCGATCTCCTCAGTGCCACCGGGCTTGACGAGGTCCGCACCCAAGCGCGGCTCGCGGACGCGAAAGAGCTCCCGCCCTGGCTCGGCGACACGGACTTCCACCGCAGCCACCAGTCCGCGCTCGTCCGCAAACAACCAGAGCACTACCGCCCGAGGTTTCCGGACGTCCCCGACGACCTGCCCTATGTCTGGCCCGCGTCGGACCGTCCACGACGAGAAGGAGTGCGATGACCCGGCGCTTCCGCAAAGGCGACAAGGTCCGCTGGAACAGTCACGGCGGGCAGGCCGAAGGTGAGGTCCTGAAGGAGATCACTTCGGATACCGAGGCGGGCGGGCGCACCGTGCGCGCGTCCGAAGAGGAGCCGCAGTATCTGGTGCGCAGCGACAAGAGCGGCGGCGAAGCGGTGCACAAGCCCGAGGCACTGGAGAAGATGTGAGCGAGGACAAGGACGTCCGGACCGAGTTCGGCGAAGCGGTCAACATGACCGCGGGTGAACTCGAGAAGTGGCTGAAGACCGACGAGTCCCGCGAGGCGGGCCAGCACAAGAACGGCGGCGAGTCGGTCGGCCACGAATCAGGCCGCCGGATCGTCACGATCCTGCGCACGAAGAAGGCGGATCTGTCCGAAGAGGACGAAAAGCACATGCGCAAGGTGGTCGGCTACGTGCACCGGCACCTCGCGCAGCGTCCGTCGGGCGACGTCGAGGACACGACCTGGCGGCATTCGCTGATGAACTGGGGACACGACCCTTGCAAGTAGCTCAGGTGCTGGGCCGCCCCATTTCGTGTCCCGGCCGCCCCTCGGTCCGCCGTTGCCGCTTGATCCGCTCTTCGTGCAGGTGCCGCCGCCCTGCGGTCAGGTCTTCGGCGACGTCCCGGGTCAGGTCGCGGTAGGCCCGGTAGTAGCCGTCGTCGTACTCCTCGATCAGCTGGAAGGTCCACCGGTCCGGCAGCACGTTGAGCCCGATCAGTTCGGTCTCGATCCGCTCGGCCCAGTCCGCGTGCCCGGCCTTCCGGAGCCCTTCGACGGCCTCGCCGAGCGCGAAGTCGGCGGTGCCGGTGAGGTGGTGGAAGGCGTACAGGTGGCCGCGCGCCTGTTCGACCGTTTCGAGCGCGAAGACCAGCTTTCCGACGGCGTCGACGGTCGCGTCGTCGGGTTCTGGGGATGAGTCCGGCATAGGCGATGACTTCCCCGGAGCCGGCGTCTTTACACCCCGGCGACGGCGATCCGGACGAACGAGCGGATCAGCGGGCTCTCCCGCCCGGTCGCCCACGCGACGACGAGCGGGCTCGGCGGCATATCGGCCAGCGGCACCCAGGTGAGCCCGTCGGGCAGCGTGTGCCCGAGCGGCGCGATCCCGGCCGAGCCGTTCCACAGGACAGCCTGAAGGCATTCGCTGACCGTGCGCACCACCGGACCGGCGGGCCGCTCCCCGGTGGGCGCCGCGCCGTTCCAGTACTCACGCCACCGCGGATCCGTCCCGTCCGGCAGCTGAAACCAGGGCCGGTCGGCGACGTCGGCCAGCGTCAGCGACTCACGACCGGCGAGCGGGTCGCCGGTGCGCAGGACCAGCCCGACCGGGTCGGAGCGCAGGACGCGAACGCTGATGCCGGTCTCGTCGAACGGCGCGCGAGTCAGCGCGACGTCGGCCAGCCCGGCGAGCAGGCCGGTGGTGGGGTCGGTGAAATCCGCCTCGCGGAAGCGGATCGAGACCTCGGGATGGCGCCGCCGGAACGCCTCGGCCAGCCGAATGCCCGACTCACCCGCTCCGTCGGCGAGGGTGCCGATGGTGAGTGTGGCGGGGCCCGCCGCCGCCGTCACCCGGGCGCGGGCGCGTTCGGCCTGGTCCAGTAGGGCGCGGGCCTCGTCGTACAGGATGGTCCCGGCGGCGGTGGGTTCGACGCCGGCGGTCGAGCGGAGCAGCAGGACGACGCCCAGCTCGTTCTCCAGCTGCCGGATGGCCCGGCTCAGCGGCGGCTGGGTCATGTGCAGCCGCGCGGCGGCCCGGCCGAAGTGCCTTTCCTCGGCGACGGTCACGAAGTAGCGCAGCAGTCGGAGCTCCATCACCAGCGATGATACCCATCAGGTATCGAGCCCAGAGGATCGGACTTGGACGATGGGCGGAGACCGGCGGAACAGTGAGGCCATGCCCTTCGAACCCCTCACCCACGACCCCGCCGTCGACCTGGGCCAGGCCCGCGAAATCGGCCGGGACCTCGTGGTGATCCCGAATCTCGGCGTCGACCTCGTCCCCAACATCGGGGTCATCGGCGGCTCCCATTCGGTGCTCGTCGTCGACACCGGACTCGGTCCTCGCAACGCCGAGAAGGTGCTCGCCTTCGCCGCGGAACACGCCCGCGGCCGCAGGCTGTACCTGACCACGACGCATTTCCATCCCGAGCACGCTTTCGGCGCACAGGCCTTCGCGGACCAGGCGACCTACCTCGTCAACCGCGCGCAGGCGGCCGATCTGGTCCACAAAGGACCGGGTTATCTCGAGATGTTCCGCGGTCTCGGCACCCCGGTCGCCCGGGCGCTGGACGGCGTCGGCCTGGTCGCCCCGGACGTGGTCTACGAGGACACGTACGACCTCGATCTCGGCGGCCGGATCGTACGCATGGCGGCCACCGGACGCGCCCACAGCAAGGGTGACCAGGTGGTGACCGTGCCCGACGCGGGGGTGCTGTTCACCGGGGATCTGGTCGAGACCGGCCAGTTCTCGATCTTCCCGTGGTTCCCGCCGTACGACACCGACGTCTCGGGAGGGCGCTGGATCGAAGTGCTGCGACGGCTGGCCGCCGCCGGACCGGACCTCGTCGTCCCCGGCCACGGCGACGTCTCCGGACGCCGGATCCTGACCGACGTCCGCGAGTACCTCGAACTGCTGCGTGACGAGACCTGGACGCGGCGCGACTCGTCCCTCCCCGAAGAGACCATCGCCGCCGAGGTCGAAGCGCTGATGATCGAACGCCACCCCGAATGGGAAGGCCGGGACTGGATCGCGAAGGGCGTCGGTTGCTTCTGTGCCGATCACTCAGGCCATGAGACAGCAGGCACCGGTGAAGCAGCCGAAGGTGCCTCCGCTTGACGTGTTCTTCCAGTTGTCGAAGTGATCGATCACGATCTCGACGTCGGCCTGCCCGGCGGCGGTGACATCGACACCCGAGTCGGCGAAGAAACTGCGGATATCGTCGGAAATGGCGCTCTTCATGAAAGATCTCCCTCGAACCTGCGGTGTTTGATACCGAAATCGTGCAGGTTCACCCCCGTCGGCCGACAGTGCGAAGCGCTATGGACGGGGTGTGGCTTTCGACTGCTCCACCCGTGTCAACCGGGTGGCGCGAGCGGAGCAGCCGAGCGCTACTTGAAGATGGCGATGGGATGGACGACGAGTTCCCCGGTCTCGGGATCCCAGTCCTCGACCTTGCCGAGGCACCGCGCCCGGAACGCGCCGGCCGGGGCGGAGTCCCGCAGGTCGCTGGTCACACAGGTGAAGCGGATCCTCCTGCTCTTCGACGGATCGTCCGGGTTTCCGTACGGCGCGACGAAAACCGTCTCGGTGTCGGTCTGGGAGCGCTTACGGAACAGGCCCTTCACGGAGACGAACGCCTCGACACCACGCAGCCGGGTCTGGAGCTGCCGCGTGCTTTCGGGACCGTCGGACCAGCCGAGTTCCTTCACCAGCGCGCGATTGTGGACGAGTTCCTGCTTCGCCAGGTCGACGTGGATGATGTCGTGGTGCTTCTCCAGCACCTTCGTCACGATGCCGATCACCGTGATCGGCTCCGCCTTGCGGATGTACCGCCGGAACTCCTCGTCGGTGTCGGTGCGCTCCGATTCCCCTCTGAGCGGACCGACACCGCCCGATCCCAGGAACCGCCAGCCCCGGCTCTTCCGTTTCTCCACTTCCTGTTCCAGCGCCTCGTTGTAGCGATGCAGCTGGTACAGGCCCATCACGGATTTCGTGTGCAGGTAGAAGCCGATGCCCCGGACCATCCCCTGATCGCCGTCGGAACGCGCACGGCGCCAATGCCGTACGAAGACGACGATCGCGACGACGAAGGCGACCACGGTCAGCACCCAGACCGCGAGCCACAGTCCCCAGACTTCCCACCACAGATTATCGGCAGCCACGGATCTCCTTGAAGGCGTCGAGCAGGGATGTCGCGTTCGCGTCGACCATCCGGCCACCGGTGGCCACGGCCGCGCGATCCAGTTCGGCGGGGTTCGCCTCTCCGAACCGGATCGTGTACGTGTGCACGCCGGGATCCCTTGGCGCGCGCAGGAATTCTTCGATACCAGGGCCGGTGTTGCTCTCCCCGTCGGTCATCAGCACGATCGAGACACCGCCGCCGGGCTCGGCACGGCGATGGGCACCGGCCTTCGCGTACGCCTCGCCGAGCGCCGACCAGACCGCCGTGTTGCCGTCGAACTCGTCGGCGGCGATGAAGGCCCGCAACGCGTCGAGATCCTGCGGCCCGCCGATGGTGAACTCCTTGTCCCCCACTATCTTCCCGCCGAAGCGGAGGACCGTGATCCGCTCGCCGCGGTAGAAGCGGTCGAATCCGCCGTCCGGGCCGCCGCTCAGCCCGGCGAAGGTCGCCCGGAGCGCGGCGATCCGCGGCCCCTTCATCGAACCGGAGAAGTCGAGCACGAAGATCACGCGTCCGGGCGTCCGGCCGGCTGGGGCCGCGTAGTCGTCGAGCAGTTTGTCCACGACGGCCTGCTCGTCGGGGAAGTACAGCGAGTTCCCGATCGAGGCGGGCAACCTCGGGTCGAGCGCCACCTCCCCGGCGATCGGCCGCCGGAGAGTCCGCTCCATCAGCTTCTTCTGTGTCGCCGGGCTTCTCAGCCAGGAGACGACCTTGTCGTACGCCTCCCGTTTGGCCGGGTCGAGCAGGAGGAGCGGGTAGTCGGACTGGACGATGCCGTCCTTCGGGTACACCAGCTCCAGCGGCGTCTTGAGCCTGCCGCTCGCGTTGAGGGTGAGCAAAGTGGACTCGTACCCGATGATCGCGTCCACGTCCTGGCGCTCGGCGAACCGGTCGGTCACCGCGGCCGACGTGTCCGCCGTGAGCGTGTGCCCGGTGCGGAAGCCCTGCAGCTTGTCGCATTTCACGTCCTGGAGCCGCAACGCCGCGCCGGTGCCCGAGGCGGCCGTCGCCACTCCGACGAGTGAGGTCAGCCCGCTGGTCGACTTGGCCGGATCCGCCATCGCGAACCGGAACCCGCCACCGGCCGCCGCGTCCGCCAGATCGGCCCAGGAGAGCTTGCCGTCCGGTTTGCCGCGGCGCAGCTCCGCCGCCTTCGCCGGGGTGATCCCGACGATGACCGGCGACACCATGGTCTTGGTCGCGAGCGGCCGTTCCCCCTTGTCCGCGGCCTGCCGGTACTTGAGCTGGAAATACCGGTCGGTGGAAAGCCAGGCGAGGTCGTGCGTGGCCTTCCCCGGCGTGAGGGAAGTGGTCGCGTCGACGGGTCCCCGGAAATCCATTTCCAGTTCGATTCCCGTTTCCCCGCGAAGGTCGTCGAGAATCGGTCCGAGGTCGGCCAGTTCGGAACTGGCCAGCACGCGCAGTTTCACCTTCTGCCCGCCGCTCGTACAGGCGGCGACCACCAGGAGCAGGCAGCACAGGAGCGCGAGGACCCGCTTCACGGGCAGTCCCCGACGGTCTTGATCATCTCTTCCAGCACCGGATTGTCGGGGAGCGGCGTGGTGCTGTCGTCGTCCGCGATCTCCGGGGCCGTCAGCCCCTGTTCGCGCAGGAAGTCGTACAGCCGCGCGCTTTTCGTGGTGCCCGCAGGGGTCGCGACGCCGAATCCGAGCTCCATCGCGCGGCGTTGCAGCTCGGGATCGAAGGTGATCAGCTCGCCCAGCCGTTCCGCTTCCGGCTTCAACGCCAGGAACTGCGGTTTCGTCAGGATGTTGTCCTTCGGGTACAGCAGGACCCGGTCGAGATCCGGCCGCCCGCTCTGCGCCTTGGCGCGCAACTGCATCGCGAGGTACTGATGCTCGTAGATGACGACGATCGGCTTGTCGCCCTCGGCGAGGTTCGCGTACGACTCCGACAGATCCGCCGACGGGAAGCCTTGCGCCGCCACGAGCGGTTTGACCCGATCGGCCAGTGCCTTCGCGCTCGTCAGGTTCGGCGGCCCCGCGGGCGCGCCCGCCGGGCGCGGGTCGACGACCGGGACCTGACGGCCGTTCTCCAGGAACGCCAGCAAGATCAGGTACGTCGCGCCCGAGTTGGAGTCGCAGATGTTCGACGTCTGCGCCAGTACCCTGTTCCCGTTCTCCGCGCCGAAATTGCCGACGCCCAGTGCATCCCAGGTGCGCTCCTGCCGCATCGTCCGGATGAACTTCTCGGTGTCCAGCGTGTAGTACAGCGGATCCTGCTGTCCCAGCGGTTTCGTGGCGATCTTGTTGCTCGCCAGCGTTTCCGCGTAACGGCGATAGGTGGCGAGGACGATCGGACTGGTGAACGGCTGCCGCGCGGTGCCCGTCCACTCGTTCGCCCTCGACCGCCGGACGAGACTCGCGGCTGGCTCGCCGGACATGAACACGAAGTCGTACTGGCTGAGGTCGTGGGTGGCGACATCACGCGATCCCGCCCTGGTCACGTGGACGCGGATGCGGTGGCGCATCAGGATTTCCTGAACCTTCGCGTCCTCGAAGAGATCCGATTTGGAGCCCATCTTGCCGCGCAGGACCAGGGTCTGCTGGAACGGCACCACGATCGTCCCGCTCAGGAGCAGGGCGATCAGGCCGCTCACGGCCAGCGCGAACGCGGGCCCGAAAGTGCGAAGAAAACGACGGCGGAGAAAAAACGCCGAGGGTTTTGGTCGGATGGTGAGCTGTGGTTCTTCACGAAGCGAGCTATCGGTGGTCACCGATTTCCTCCCCGAATGTCCGGCAAGCCCATTTTACCGGGACACACCGACGGAAAAGCACGTCTCGATCCGGCTTCGGTACCCACCCTCACCAGGCCGGGAGGCCGGACGGTTAGGCTCTTCGGTGGCGAAAACCGCCATGCACCACGACGCCGGGAGATCTGAACCGCCATGCTGGACCGAGCAGTCATCGACGCCCTCTTCCCCGCCGACCTGCCCGAGCCCGAGCACTGGGAACAGCGATACCCCGCCCGCGAGCTCCCCGAGGGCGCCCTGGTCACCCGGTTCGGCCCCTCGCCGACCGGGTTCGTCCACATCGGCGGCGTCTACGTCGCCACCATCGACCAGGACGTCGCCCGCCGCAGCGGCGGCCGCTACCTCGTCCGGGTCGAGGACACCGACCGCTCCCGCGAGGTCGAAGGCGCCATCGACCAGTTCGAGCGCGGCTTCGCCTACTTCGGCCTCGCCGCCGACGAGGACATCCACCGCGGCGGCGACTATGGCCCGTACCAGCAGTCCGAGCGCGAGCAGATCTACCTGACCTACGTCCGTCACCTGCTCCGCTCCGGCCGCGCGTACCTCGACTTCGCCACCAAGGACGAACTGGCGGCGATCACCGCCCGGCAGCAGGCGACGAAGCTGCCGACCGGCTACTACGGCTCGTGGGCCATCTGGCGCGACGCCGACCCCGCCGACGTCCAGGCCAAACTCGACGCCGGAGACCCGTACGTCGTCCGGTTCCGCGCGCCGGACGACACCGGCGCCCGTGCCCGGTTCACCGACGCCATCCGCGGCCCGCTGGAGGCCGAGGCCAACCGCAACGACGTCGTCATCCTCAAGAGCTCCGACCAGAGCCCGCGACTGCCGACCTACCACTTCGCGCACGCCGTCGACGACCACCTCATGCGCGTCAACCTGGTCATCCGCGGCGACGAGTGGATCTCGTCGGTGCCCGTGCACCAGCAGCTGTTCGACGCGCTCGGCTTCGACCCGATCACCTACGCGCACATCGCCCCGCTGATGAAGCAGGAGGGCGGCAGCAAGCGCAAGCTGTCGAAGCGCAAGGACCCGGAAGCGAGCGTCGACTTCTACATCGAGTCCGGCTACCCCACCAAGGCCGTCCTCTACTACCTGCGCGGCCTCGCCAACGGCCGGCTCGCCGAAATGCCGCTCGACCAGGCCCTGGCCGAGCCGATCAACCTGGATGAGTGCGGCGTCGCCGGCCCGCTGGTCGACCTGGTTAAACTCGACGACATCTCGGCCGACCACATCGCCACGCTGTCCGGCGCCGAGATCCTCGAAGAGGTCCGCGCCTGGGCGGAGCGGTTCGACCCCGAGCTGAAGACCGTCCTCGACGCCGAGCCGGACCTCGCGCTCCGCGCCCTCGCCGTCGAACGCGACGGCGCCGAGAACCCGCGCAAGGACCTGAAGAAGTGGAGCGAGTTCCGCGCCGTCTACGGCTTCTTCTTCCCGCAGCTGCACGCCGCCGTCGCGAGCCCCGACGACGAGCGGATCACCGCCCTCGGCGTCGACCGTGAGGTCGTCCGGGCCGTGGCGCGGGACTTCGTCGGCAGCTACCAGCAGCTCGACGACGGCCAGGAATGGTTCCAGCAGATCCGCGAGGTCGCGGCGAAGCACGGCTTCGCGAAGAACGCCAAGGAGTTCAAGAAGAACCCCGAAGGCTTCCCCGGCTCCATTCGCGAGGCTTCGCAGATCATCCGGATCGCGATCACCGGCTCGACCCGGAGCCCGGACCTGCACTCGATCACGCAGGCGCTGGGCCGCGAGGAGACGCTGGGCCGGTTCGCCGGTCTCGTCGCCGAGTGACCCGTAACCGCGGTTTCGCGTGTCTGGACGGACGACACACGTGATCAGACGGACGACACGCGTGATCGGGCGGACGACACGAGGCGGAATCCGGCCGCACGCGTGTCGTCCATCCAGACACGCGTGTCGTCCGTCTGATCACACGTGCCGTCCCCTCAGTCACTCGAGTCACGTCCCCAAGCACGCGAGTCACGCCTTACTTCACGACCGGCGCCGAGGACACAGCCGCCCCACGGTCACCAGGGATCACATCTGAAAGTAGCGAAAGCCTCTTTCCCTACCTTCAGCGTAGGCAAGGAGGCCCTCACTACCAGGAGAACGCCGTACGCGGCACCGGCACCGGCCCCGCGACACGACACGTTCGACTTTCCCCTCAAGAGAACCATCCTTACCGGTTACGACCCGGGCAGGAACTGGTCGTAGAACGCCGTTTTGATCGCGACGACCGCCTGCTCCGTCTCCCGGAACCGCTCCCGTGACTCGTTCGAGTCGATCAGCTGTACCAGCCTCAGCCCGAGCTGATCGGAATGCGTGAGCGAGAGCGGGGACGCGGCGGCGAGCGGGCGGGACTTCGCGTCGTGCACGTGGTGCGGGTAATAGAAGACGGACCGGTCGCCGAGCACCGGGCCGATCCGGCGCCACAGTTCGCCGTACTCGACGGAGACCAGCACCTCGCCCCAGAAGCGCAGGATGGTCAGCAGTTCGACGTCGGCGTACTTCGAGTCGCCTGCCGACGCGATCAGCTCCATCGTGGTGTCGACGCAGGCCGTCGTGGCCAGTGTCTTCCGCGACCGCACCAGCGCTTCCCGCGGGACGCCCAGCGCGAGGAGGTCCGCCATCATGTCCTCGCGATGCGAAGGCGTGTTGCCGGGCGATGTGGTGTCCGGGTACTCCTCACGGATGATGACGCGGGCGATCCGTTTGGACTGTGCGTCGGTGAGCAGGTCGATCGCCAGGTCGTAGGCCATGGTGAAGGCCAGCGACAGGAAACGCCGCTGCAGCAGGACGGTTTGCAGGTCCTCCTGCGAGAGCTCGGTGACGCCACGCAGCGCCGGGTGGTTCCGGAACCGTTCGATCAAGCCGTCTTCGAACTCGTCGAGTTCGCGCATCACTACACCTCTTGGTCAGAAACGGATCATGTCGATGCTTCGGTTCCAGTCGCCGAGGTCCACGTCGCGGCCGATGTCCCACAACGTGTCGAGCTCGCGCTGGATCTGTTCGCCGAGCACGGTGTCGTGCGTGCCCTCGATCTCGAACTGCGGTGAATCGATCGCCAGCTGGCCGTGCAGGAACATGCTGACCAGGTAGCGCCCGTCGGCCCGGTACACCGAGACCGAGGCCTGCGAGTTGAACACTCGCACCTTCAGGTTGGTCTGCCGCTTCGCCAGCCGCCGGTGCAGGCGGGAGAGGGTCTCCAGGCACTCCCCGATCCCCGTGCTCACGAAGGTCTTGCCCGCGCCGTCGCTCCGGTCGAGTGCCGCTTCCCGCAGCCCCACCAGCATCGAGTTCGGGTGCAGCAGCATGATCCGCACCTGGGCCCGCCGGTCGACGATCGCGGCTTCCAGTTCCTTTTCCAGGCGTTGCAGGTTGGGGATCCAGGTGTTCAGGATCGTCACCTGCTTGGCCTTCGCGATATGCGCGGCGAACTCGTCGTCCGGAAAGCGTTTGTGCACCTCGACCACGCCGCCGTAGTGCGAACGGCGTCGGCTCGCGGCGATGGTGTCGATGTCGAGGCCGGCGAGGCGATCGCGGATGTCTTCCAGCGCGCGCAACGGGGTCAGCTCGATGAGCAGCCCCACGACCACGCCGCTGACCATGATCAGGGTCAGCGTGCTGATGCCCTTCGGCGCCACTTTGTCCAGCAAGCCGAGCTGTTCCGCGATCCCGACCGCGAAGCCGGCCACCGCCAACCCGCCGAGACTGAGCAATTCGAGCCAGCGACGCATTCTGCGGAGCATTCACCCTCCGGGATCCGGCAGCCTTGCCCCTTATGTTCCCACGATCTTCACCAACGATTGTGATCGGGGTCACCGCTTTGGCGCTTTGCCATTCTTTCTGCGGAATTCATGCGAAGAATCGAATTCGACACGGGAATCCGCAGTACGAAGGGTGCATGTCACAAAGCAGCCGTGAAACACGCGGGCCCCGACAGGCGACTTACCCGGTACGCGAGTACGGAAAGTTGTGGTCGATGAGCGCTGATCGCGTTGTCCAGCTGCGCTGGGAGTTCCGCCACGTGGCCGGCGGCCGCGCGGCGCTGTCCTACCCAGGGATCGCCGTGATCCGGAGCAGGTCGGGTGAGATCGTCGACCGTACTTGGATACCGGTCGGGGAAGAACCCACCTTCGACGACGACGAGGCCTTGATCGCCGTGCTGCACGCCGCGTGGCGTTGGACCAGGCCCGCCGCGTAGGTCCCCTACTCCTCGCCGGATTTGTACCGGCGTTGGAGCTCCTCTTCCTGCTCACGCGGCGACTTCTCCACCCAGCGCCCGTGGACGAGGTCGTTCTCCGTGTAGTCGGCACGCCGGGAAGCCCAATCCGGCAACATGAACTTGCGGGTCCCGCCGCGTCCGCGATCGCGCAGATCGGTGAAGACGGCGATGCCGATCACCAGGACGAGTACCCCGAGCGCTATCCAGATTCCGACCATGTCCGCTCCCCCGCAGATGAAGTCGTTTCCGTCAGGTTAGCGCCGAACGACTCGTGAGCGGACATCCTTTTTCGGGAAGCGCCGGAATGGAGCATGACGGTCTCCCCGATATCCACGGATATCGGGGAGACCGGGGGCGGTCAGCCCCGGGCGTTCGGGTCGATCACGTCGCCGGCGAGTCCGGTGGCGGCGTCACCGAGGGCACCGGTGGAGTCGACGACGCCCTGACCGGCCGCGGTGGCCGAGTCGACGGCGTCCTGGCCCGCGGCGGTGGCGTTCTCGGCGAGACCCTGACCGGTCTCGGCCAGTCCGCCGGCGGACTGGGTGACCTGGTCGGCGGCGCCGGAAAGGTCGACGCCGGTCAGCTCGCTGACCTTGTCGCCCGCGCCGCCAAGGAGTTCGGCGGCCTTTTCCTTCAGCGAGTCGAACAGGCTCATCTGGGGTACTCCTCGGATCGATCGTGCAGAGGCGGCTGAAAGTTCACCGTACAGGACAAATCGGTCACGGTGCGCTGCCCTCGCCGCTCCGGACAGGTGAATACCGCCAAGAATTCAGCGGCAGGGCGGCCGGTAGCGGTCGATCGAGAGACCGCGGAAGTCGAGCTTGTTCGGGGTCTTGCCGACGAAGACCAGGCCCCGCGCTTCGGTCAGCGCCGAAGCGAAGGAGTAGCCGGGCGTACCCAGTTCGGGCAGCGTCGTCCACGCGTCGGCCTTGAAGCTGAAGAACTTCTTCACGATCTTCCCGCCGGTCGACGGCACCTTCGTGAGCCACTTGTCGCCGCCGCTCCAATGCGAGGCCGGGCGCAGCTGGACGTAGAGGTCGTCGGTCGCGCTGTAGGTCATCCAGAAACCGGCGGATTTCGAGAGATCCGCCTGCGCTTCGAACTGATTCCCCAGCCACACCACGACCACGTGCCATTCGGCGTTGAGGAAGATGACCTTGGCCGCGTAACCGCCGCGTTCGCGGACGAGCAGGCTGCCGGTCGGCGGGACCGTGGTTCCTTCACCGGAAGCGAGCCAGTGCTGCAACCGGTCGATCGAGGGGGTGACGCATTCGCAGCCGTGCCGAGGCGGATGGCCGCCGGACGCGTTCGCGACGGCACCGGGGCCGATCAGCGAAGCCAGGAGCACCGAAGCGAGTACCGCGAGCGTACGACCGAAAGGAACCCTGGATCCTTTGCGCATCCGCGGAAGTTAGCACAACGATCACGAGGATTGGGGCACTCCGTCGAGCAGATCGTCCAGCTCGGCGGCGAACAACAAGGCGGGGTCGAATCCCATGCCGCCGAAGTGCCCGGCCAGTTCGAGGGACAGGACGCCGTGGAGCCGGGTCCAAAACGTCACGGCACGGCGGAGCACAGCGGACGGCACCGGCGAACCACCCGCCCATTCGCGATGGTCCTCGAGATGGCCGTCGAACGGCGTCACCCGTCCGTCGTCCGGGCACGCGGCATGGACTTCGATCAGCGCGGCCATGATCTCGTTCGAGATCGCCGTCGTGTCGCCGGGCGCGCGATAGCCGGGGATCGGGGTTCCGTAGATGAACAGGTATCGCTGTGGATCCGCCAGCGCCCATTCCCTGACGGCGTAGGCGACTTCGGCCACGCCACCGGAAGCCGCGGCCGCCTGGACGGTGTCGGCGAGGCTTAGATAGGCGTCACGGATGAGGTCCGTGATGAGGTCGTCGCGACTGGCGAAGTACCGGTACAGCGCCGGGCCGCTCATGCCCACGTGCTTGGCGATCGCGTTGAGGGACAACGCGGACACGCCCGTCGTGGCCAGCTGCTCCCACGCGTACCGCTTGATCTCCGCGCGGACCTGGGCCCGGTAACGCTCACGCGAGGTCTTCCCGTCCACGTCCATCGGCCGCTCCCTCCTTCCAGTTAGAGGCTATCACTATCCCTATTGACACTCACCCTGTCGTGGTTATAACTTCTAACTATCGCAAGTATCACTAAGCAGCTGGAGGAACCATGCCGGACACCAAGACCCGCCGCCGCACCGTCGCCAGGGCCGCCGCGCTCGCGCTTCCCTTGGTGATCGGCCTCCTCGCCGTCAGCCCCGCACAAGCCACCGCCGCTTCCCCGGCGCCGCTTTCCTGCCAGGGCAAGACGATCGACACGAAGGCCCCGATCCACTACCGCACCGAGGCCCTGATCAACGCTCCCCTGAGCAAGATCTGGCGGCTTCAGACCGACGTCGAACGCTGGCCGGCGTGGCAGGAGCCGGTGCTGAGCAACGAGCGCCTGGACTGGGGCCCGCTCCGGAAGAACTCCCGGTTCCGCTGGACCACCCCGGCACCGCCCACGGCGACGACGCCGGCGACCACGTTGTCGATCACCTCGACCGTCCACCAGCTCCAGCGCGGCAAGTGCCTCCGGTGGAGCGGGCCCGCGATCGGCGAGGGCCTCAGCATCGACAACGGCATCCACGTCTGGACCTTCACCGAGGTCAAGGGCGGTGTCCTCGTCCGCACCGAGGAGAACTGGTCCGGCGCCCAGGTCGAAGCCGACGTCCCCACCGCGACCCGATTCCTCGGCTGGGGCCTCGAAGCCTGGCTGAAGGACCTCAAAGCCACCGCCGAATCCCACTGCTGACCGCCGCAAGCAGGTGACTAATTGCGGGGTAAGGCAACGTGGCGTGTTGCCTGGGGTGTCGGCTCGCGCCGCGGTCTGATGCCCCCAATGTGGCATTGGGGACGCTGACCGTCCCCAATGCCACATTGGGAGCAGGCCCGGCTTCCGATCCCCCGCGCACACCGCCAGGGTGACCAGCCCCCCAAGTCCTCAGTGAGGTGTTGCGAAAGCCACTTTCGCAACCCAGCCAACCCCAGAGCACGACACGTTTGCCTTACGCCTCAATACTTGCGGGGCACGCTGTCGGTGAACGAGGGAATCACCCCGAAGGAGGCCTTCCGCGAAGCCCGGCGCAGCGTCGCGAGCACGGCGGGCCCCAGCACCAGGATCGCCACCGCGTTGGTGATCGCGCGCCCCGTGTCCCATCCCGCCGTCGAAGTCAGCAGCGTGAACACGGCGAACCGGTGCAGGTTCTCCAGCACCGGGGCGCCGGGGACGTACGAGATGTGCCCGTCGTGGTACGGCACTTCGACGTCGGTGATGAACGGCCAGAACCACAGGTTCATCAGGAATCCGAACACGTACGCGACGAAGATCCCGAAGGCCACCAGCATCGCGATCTCGGCCTTGCCGGTGACGCGGCGCGGCAGCAGTCCCGCGCCCATCCCGATCCACGCGGAGCACATCATCTGGAACGGCAGCCACGGTCCCACCCCGGCGGTCAGCAGCGCCGAGGCGAACATCGACGTACAGCCCAGCACGAAACCGAAGCCGGGCCCGAACACCCGCCCGGCCAGCACCAGCAGGAAGAACACGGTCTCGATCCCCGCGGTCCCCGCGCCGAGGGGCCGCAGGGCCGCGTTCACCGCCGAAAGCACGCCGAGCATCGCGAGGGCCTTGGAATCCATGCCCCCTTCGGACATTTCGGCCAGCACGATGACGATCAGGATCGGCAGGATCCCGAGGAACACGAACGGCGCGTCGGTGCCGTGCTGCATCGACTGGGGTTCGACGCGGACCAGGAGCGGCCAGAGGAACATCATCAGCCCCGCGAGTGACGCGAGGCCGAGCACCGTCGCCGAGCGCGGCCCCAGCCGGACCGCGGGCGCCGTCTTCACGGGACCTCCTGCGGCAGCGCCGACCGGACCTCTTCGACGGTGAGCCAAGGCTCGCCGAGGATCTTGGCGATCTGCGTGGCGAACGCGGGCGAACCGCCGAGCACCTCGCCGGTCGGACCGTCGGAGACGACCTCCCCTTCCGCCATCACGAGCACGCGGTGCGCGATCGTCGCGACGAACTCGACGTCGTGGGTGGCCACGACGACCGCCCTGCCCTCGGCGGTCAGCGACGCGATCATCCGCGCCAGCGCCGACTTCGCGGTGTAGTCGAGGCCGCGGGTCGGTTCGTCCAGCAGCATGATCCGCGGCGCGGCGGACAACTGCACCGCGAGCACGAGCGCGAGCCGCTGGCCTTCCGAAAGGTCCCGGGGATGCGACGCGGGATCGATGCCCGGGGCGAGCCTGTCGAGCATATCCCGGCAGTGCCCCGGCTCCGTACCCGATTCCGCGTCGGCGGCCTCGCATTCGGCGGCGACGGTCTGCAGGTACAGCAGGTCACTCGCGGTCTGCGGCACCATGCCGACGAGCGTGCGGGCCGCGGCGCTGCTCAGCGTCTTCGGATCCTGGCCTTCGACGGTGACCTTGCCACCCTGCCGGGGGCCGGAGCCCTGCACCGCCCACAGCAGCGACGACTTGCCGGAACCGTTGCGCCCCATCATCGCCAGCACCTCGCCGGCGCGCAGGGTCAGGTCGACCTCCCGCACCGCGACCTTCGGCCCGTACCGCACGACGATCCCGGACGCGGTCAACAACTCTTCGCCGTCGGTTGTGCTTCGCGCGGGCGGGGCGCCGAGAGACAGCGACGACGCGCGCCGCCGGGCGTCACGCACCGACATCGGCAGCGGATCCCAGCCGGCCAACCGTCCCAAGTGGACGATCGGCGGCGCGATGGGCATGTCCCGCAACACCTCCGGCGGTGTCCCGTCGATCACTCCCCCGGTGCCGGGGACGTGGATCATCCGGTCCGCGAACGGGATCACGCGTTCCATCCGGTGCTCGGCCATCAGCACCGTCGTGCCGAGGTCCTCCACCAGCCTGGCCAGCGTCGCCAGCACCTCCTCGGCCGCGGTCGGGTCCAGCGCCGACGTCGGCTCGTCCAGCACCAGCACCTTCGGATGCGTGGTCAGCACCGAGCCGATCGCCACCCGTTGCTGCTGCCCGCCGGACAGCGTCCGCAGCGCGCGCCTGCGCAGCTCCGCGATGCCGAGCAGATCGAGGGTCTCTTCCACCCGGCGGCGCATCACCTGCGGGCTCAGGCCGAGTTGCTCCATGCCGTACGCGAGTTCGTCCTCGACCGTGTCGGTGACGAAACCCGCGAGCGGGTCCTGGCCGACGACGCCGACCAGGTGCGCGAACTCGCGCGGCGGCCGGGATCGCGTCGTGACACCGTCGACGGAGACCGTTCCTTCGAGGTGGCCGCCGGTGAAATGCGGGACGAGACCGTTGATCGTGCCGAGCAACGTCGACTTGCCCGCCCCCGTCCGGCCCGCGAACAGCACGAGTTCGCCTTCACCGATGGACAGTGTCACGTCGGCCAGCACCGGCTCGGAGCGGCCGTGATAGGTGAAGGAGACGTTCTTCAGTTCGATCATGCGTGCGCTTCTTTTTCCAGTGCGGCGTAGGGAGGTTCGGGGACCGGGGTCAGGAAGGCGGGCAGCACGCCGATCAGGACTCCGAGCAGCGGCCCCCACGAAAGCGCCGGCCAGGAAAGGTCGATCAGCGACGGGTTCATGTTCATCGGGTTCACGCTGGACGTCACGAACAGGATCACCGCGACACCGATTCCGCTGACCGCGACGACGATTTCCGGCGGCTGCCAGCGATCCGGCCGGTAGCGGGTGCGGCGCACCCGCTTGCCCGCCGACCAGAACCCGATCAGCCCGATCACCAGTCCCGCCGATAGCACCGGCGCGGCGAGGTACCGGGGCGTCGAACCGTCCAAAGTGGCGTAAACACCGACGCAGACGCCGATCAGGCCGACGATCATCAGCGTTCCCGTGATCAGCCTCGCCCGCGCCTCGACCAGTCCCGCGCGGCCGTAACCGCGTGAGTCCATCGACGCGGCGAGCTGCAATGAACGGGAAAGCGCGTCCTCCAGCACCGGGATGAGGACGGTGTGCAGGACCTTTACCTTCTTCTTGCCCGAGCCGCCGCGCAGCTTGCGTGCCCGCCGGACCCGCAACACGCTCTCGGCGAGCTGCGGGAACACCGACAGCGCGACGATCACCGCCGTCCCCACCTCGTACAACGCCGGCGGCATCGCCTTGAGCAGCCGTTTCGGGTTCGCGAGGGCGTTGGCCGCGCCGAGGCAGATCACCATCGCCGCCAGCCGCATCCCGTCGTAGAGCCCGCCCAGCAACGATTCCGCGGACACGTCGCCGAAGAGCCGGATCCCCGCCGCCCATTCCGGCAGCGGGATCTCCGGCAGCCGCAGGAGGATCGTGGAACCCTCGGCACCGCCGAACACGACACGGAAGAACACGCGGATCACGACGATGAACGCGCCGAGGTACAGGTAGAGCCGGAAGGCCAGCGCCCACGGCGCTTCACTGCGCCTGGCGACGACGACGTACCCCGCGACGGCCACGATGGTCAGCAGCAGCCACGGGTTCGTCGTGCGGGTCGCCGCGACGGCGAGCCCCAGCGCCCACACCCACCAGGCGGCCGGATGCAGGTCGCGCGGCAGGAAGTAGGACGTCATCAAAATCCTTGTGCGCGTTTGCGTCTGCGTGCCACCAAGAAGCCTGCCACGCACAACGCCAGTACCGCGCCGCCGGCGGCCCAGGACGCCCAGTCGCTGGCCCCGGACTCGCGTTCGATCACCGCGTTGACGTCCTCGGCGTTCTCACCGCCGGTGAACGCGACGTTCGACGACGGGTCCTTCGCCTTCGGCCTCGCGGACGCGCTCGGACGCGGCTTCGGCGGCGGGAGCGCGCCGGAGTTCGGTCCCGCGGCGGGGGTTTCCCCCGCGCCCGGCTCCGCACCGGCCGTCGGTCGCGGGCCGTCGGCCTGACCGCTCCCCGGCTGCGGCCGCTGTTGCCGCTCGCCGGGATCGCCGGTGGCCGGCTTGGCCTCCTCGCGCGGTACGCAAGGCTGACTTTCGGTACCCGGCCGCACCGCGGCGATCCGCGGGACCGGGTTGTCGTCGGTCGTGGCGTTCAAGGAGTACGACCAGCCCTCGAAGCCACCTGGGATGAAGTCACGGTTCTTGACGCCCCACTGGCTGTAGTCCCACGCGCAGTTGTTCGAGGCGTTCCAGTAGGACCAATAGGCCTGCGCCGGGGGCGTGTCGACACACGGCTCCCGGTACTGGTCGCGACCGGCGATCGGGACGTTCTCGGCCGCCGAAGGGCGGTTCTCGATCCGGCAGACGAACGACTCGCCCCAGCGCTGCACCCCGGCGATCTGGAAACCGGCGCCCTTGAGCGCGTCCAGCCCGGTGCCGCGGGTGGTCTGCGGATTGCAGCGCACGATGGTCGTGCCGCCGAGTTGCTGGAAGTCCACCACCACGGTGACCCCGGTGCCGTCCTTGCAGAACCCGGGATACCCCTTGCCTTGGTCGACGGCGTGCGCGGACGGCGCCGTGGCGGCGATCAGGAAGACCGCCGCCACCACACCGAGGACCCTTCTCATGGGGCCGTCGGCGTGACGCCGGGCGGCGGGTTGGTGGCCGCCGACTTGTTCAGTGAGAACGACCAGCCCTCGAAGCCGCCGGGCGTCACGTTCCGGTTGACGGCGCCGGAGGTGCTGTAGGTCCAGGTCGAGCCGGAACCGTCGGCGTGCCAGTAACCCCAGTACGCGCCGGTGGGCGGAGTGGTGACGCACGCCTCCTTGTAGTTGGGGTTGGTCGACAGCGGGAGGGTCTCCGTCGCGGCCGGGCGGCCTTCCAGCCGGCAGACGAATCCGAGCCCCCAGCGGGCGGTTCCGGCGACCGCGATCCCCGCGTCCTGCAAGGCCTTGATGCCCGTGCGGGCGGTACCCGGCGCGGCGTTGGGCGAGCAGCGGGTGATCGTCGGCGCGGCGGTCCCGCCGTTGCCGTCCAGTTCCTGGAAGTCGACCACGACGGTGACCCCGGTGGTCGCGTCGGAGCCGGTGCAGACCCCGGCGTAACCCTTGGTGGTGTCGACCGCGTTCGCGGGTGCGGCGGAAAGCCCGATCAGTCCGATGAGGACGGATGTCACGGCCAGCGTTCTCTTCATGGTGTTGCCCCCTTTTTCCTGGTGAAACGGCGAAGTACGAAAACCAGTGCGATCACGGTGAGCAGCAGCAGGACGGCCAGCCCGGCGAGCCCCCAGATCAGCCATGACGGCGGGGAGCCGGACTGCTCCGCGGCCAGTACCGGTGCGCCGGACGGATTCGCCTCGGTCAGCGGCAGCCGGATCGCGGGCGAGAGCGGCGAATCCGCCGCGGTCAGCCACGATCGGCCCGCGACTCCTTGCGCGGCGGCCAGACTGGTCGGGAAGTCGGTCGCCCCGGCGGATCCCTTGGTCAAACCGCCATCGGCTTGGACCAGTTCGCCCAGTGATCGCGCGGTTCCGCTCGCGTCGAGACCGGCGGTCTGCCGCGCGGCGGCGACGGCGGCGCTCAGCGCGACGTCCGGCTCGCCGCCCTCTCCGGTGACCACACCCTCGCCGGTCGGCCGGACGCCGAGCGCGCCCACGGCGGCGGCGAACGCCGACACGCGCCGCTCGCTCCAGCCGTCCGGGCGCCTGGTCGAGGGCGCGGCGTCGGTGTGCGGACGGGCGGCGAGCGCGGTGACCGCGGCGGCGGTGGCACCCAGGTCGCCGGAACCGCATTCCGCGGTGTCGAGGTGCTTCGGGAAGGTTCCGTCGGCGCACTGGCGCGAAAGGAGCAGTTCGACCGCCGGACCGGGGTCGGCGGCGGTGGCGAGCACCGCCCACGCGTGCCGCTCCACGGTCTCGTCGGCGTCGGCGAACGATCCGGTGTCGGTGAACTTGCCGTCGATGCCACGCAGCTTCACCAGATCCGCGCGCAACTGCCCGGCGACATCCGCCTTGGCGAATTCGGCGACGAGCACGAGCTTCGCGAGCGGTCCGGCATACGACGCCTCGCCCTGCTCGTACGGCGCGCCGTGGGCATAAGCCTGTACGGCTTCCGGCTTCACCAGGAACTGCGACGCGCGGGCGACCGAGTCCGGCTGCTGGTCCAGCGCTCGCAGGGCCAGCACCACGTCGGCGGTGGCGTCGTAGTCGACGTAGGTCTTGCCGTCCTCGGTCACCTCGACGTGGTCACCGTCGGTGAGCCGGTTCGCCAGGTAGGCGCCGAGACGGGCGGCCGGTGTCGCCGTGTCCGGAGTGGCGATCGTGGCCGGTGGCTGGACGACGGTGGCCGCCCTGGGCGTGCCTGCCTTCTTGGGTCTGGGCGGCGGTGTCACGGATGTCGTGATGATGGTGGTGGTCGTCGTGGGAGCCGGGACGCTGCTGGTCGGCGGCTGAGTCTTGCCCTTCGCGAGCGCGTAGAAGCCGACCTGCGACAACCCGAGCGAGGCCTGGGCTCCCGCGCGGATCCAGGTGTCGACCCCGCTGATACCCGAGGTTCGCGCGTCCTCGTAGGCGGCGGGGTTGTAGGCGATCGCGCCGAGTTCGCCCGCGAGCTTGGTGCCGGAGTCGGCGGCGGTCGCCTGCGCGGATTTGAGGTACCGCACGCCCTTGTCCACCGCCCCATCGGCGCCGCCCGCGTCGGCGAGCGCCTGGACGATCATGCCGGTGCTGTTGGTGTTCGGCGCCTCGGTACTGACGCCACCACCCCAGCCGCCACCGGAAGTCTGGTTCGCCTTGAGCCACGAGACGGCCTTGGCGATCGGGGCGTCGAGTCCGGTCGCGCCCGCCTTCCGGGCTGCCAGCAGCGCCGAGAGCCCGAGACCGGTGGCGTCGCCGTCCTTCGGCGAACGGTCGAGCGGCTTGCCTTCGTCGCAGGTCGAAACCTTGTGACCGCTCGGGGTGACGTGGTCGCCGGTCTCCTTCGTGGGGATGTATTCGAACAAGAGGCGGAAGTAGCCCTCGGAACACTGCTGGGACAGCAATCTGTCGATGGCGACCCGGTCGTTCTCGCCCGCCGCGGCGAGCCCGATGACGCCGAGCGCCTGGCCGAACGAGTTCGCGTCGTTGTTCACCGCGCCGGTGTGCTCCGGATCTTTGGAGTAGTCGCTGATCCGCCCCTTGTCGGGGCCCTTGCGCATGACCGCGGCATGGGTCTCGGCGACCAGGTCGTACCCGTCGACGTTTCGCGGGTTCCTGCCGGAAACCTGGGCGGCGACCAGCATCTTGGCGAGCGAGCCCCCGACGATGACCTTGTCGTATCCGGCACCGGGAACCAGCCCGTCCCAGGTGAAGTAGTCGCTCGCGTGGCCTTCGTCGTCGAGGAACTTCATGATCGGCTCGGCCTTCGCGCCGTCACCCGACGCGTACAACGCGAAAAGCACGTCGAGCATCAGGCCGTGGTCGGGCAGTTCGCCCCCGTTGGGGTTCTCGAGCGTGCCGTCCGGCTTCAGCTTCGTCGCGAGCCAGCGGGAATTCGCCTTCGCGGCGCCAGGATCGTTCGCGGCGGCGGCCGTCCCGGTGAGCAGTGCGGCGACCACGCCGACACTGACGGCGAACGCCACTGCGGCGAGGGACCGGCGGCGCATGACTCCTCCTAGCGGCATGACGGAGGACAGGCGCGGACGCCGCGGTCACCCCTGTTTATCGCGACAGTGGTTCGTTCATCCGCCCGTTCGGTATCCCGGCTCGCCCTGGTGAAGGGCCCACGGTTGCGCGACAGCGCCGGATTTCGACCGGCTTCCCCGTCACGGGCGGCGGTGTTCGGTTGTCGAGCCAGCCGAGGTTAACACCCGATCACTTCCGGCAGGCACCGCTGACCAGGTCGGTTGCCAGGATCACATCGGCTCTTCGCGCCCGGCGGTATCCCGGCGCTCGGCCGGGGTGAGACTCTTCGGTTCGTTCATCGCGGTCATTGGGGGAAGGATTCTCATGAGACGTTTGGTTTTCGCTGTCGCCATGCTGTGCGGCATCGGACTGGTCGCCGCTCCGGTGGCGACCGCGGCCATCCACAACAAGGCGGACGCCGCCGCGGGCTGGCTCGCGAGGCAGATGGCCGACGGGGAAAGGTTCGAGGCCGACTTCGGCGGCCAGAAGTTCCCCGACCAGGGTTTGACGATCGACGCGATCTTCGCGTTCGCCGCGGCCGGGGTGTCGGACACGAACGCGGGCAAGGCGATCGCCTGGCTGGCGAAACCGGAGATCACCACGGGCTACGTCGGCGGCGGCACCGAGGCGTACGCGGGCGCGCACGCGAAACTGCTGCTCGCCGCGCAGGTTCGCGGCAAGAACCCGGCGTCGTTCGGCGGGGTCGATCTGAAGGCGGGCCTGCTTTCGTTGCTCACGCCGTCCGGCCGGTTCTCCGACCGCTCCGAATACGGCGACTATTCCAACGCCCTCACGCAGTCGCTCGCCCTGCTGGCACTGGACCGCACCTCCGGCGTCGCTCCCGCGTCGGCCGTGGCGTTCCTCGCGGGCAGCCAGTGCCCCGACGGCGGTTTCCCGCAGAACTTCGGCGAAGCGACGTGCACGAGCGACGTCGACGCGACCGCGACGGTCGTGCAGGCCTTGCGCGCCACCGGTGACGCGGTGAACGCCGGCGAGGGCACCGCGTGGCTGGTCACCAAACAGCATGCGAACGGCGGCTTCGGTTTCGCCACCAACGCGCCGAACGCCAACAGCACCGGACTCGCCGCCCAGGCGCTGGCCGGGCACCGTCCCGCCGCCGCCGTCAAGGCGCGGGAATTCCTGCGGTCACTGCAGACCGGCTGCGCCGGCACCGACACGGACCGCGGCGCGATCGCCTACGACGCCACGGGCCTGAACCCGTCGACCGCCCCGCGCGCGACCGCGCAGGCGATCCTCGGCCTGGCCAGGGTCCCGCTGAGCGACCTGCACGGCGGCGGCCGTCCGCAGGCCCCGGTCCTCGCCTGCCCGTAACTCGCGTGCTTGAAGACGGAACTCGCGTGATCAGAGGCGTAACACACGAATCACGCCTCTGATCACGCGAGTTACGGCCCTAATCACGTGAGTTACGGCTCCGATCACGCGAGTTCGTCATTCGCCGGCGGCGACGCGGCGCGCGAGTTCCACGCGGGACCGGACGCCCAGTGCGGTGAAGATGTTCCGCAGGTGGTGATCCACCGTCCGGTGGCTGATGACCAGCCGCCGCGCGATCTCCTTGTTCGTCTCCCCCGCCGCGACCAGCCGGGTGATGGCGTCCTGTTGCGGCGTGAGCCCGGCGAGTGAGCGGTGCGGCACGTCGACGGTCTCGCCGGTGGCGCGCAACCCGGCGCGGGCCCGTTCGGCGAACCGTTTCGCGCCGACGTTTTCGAAGCCGCGCAGGGCATCGCGGAACTGGTCGCGCGCGTCCCGGGTCCGCCGGTGACGGCGCAGCAGGGTGGCGTAGGCGAACCGGGTCCTGGCGAGTTCCACCGCGCCGCCCGCCCGCCGGTGCGCGTCGATGGCCAGCCGGAAACGCCGTTCCGCGGTCTCCGGATCCGGCGCGGTCAGCGCGTGGCAGCGGTGGCTCAGCGCGAGCCAGCAGGGTTCCGCTCCGGCCAGGGTCCAGCGGTCGAACACCTCCAGCGCGGCCAGCGCGCGTTCGGGCCGCCCGGAACTGACGGCGGCCTCGACGAGTTGCGGAGTGGCCAGCACCCGGATCACCGGCTGGTCGCCGGAGACGCCCGACGCGAGATCTTCGAGCCTGCTCAGGGCGTCGTCGGGCCGGTCTTCGGCCAGGTCCAGGCAGGCGTTCGCCCACGCGGCGACTGCGGCGGGCCTGCCGAGACCGCGTTCGGCGATGCCTTCGGTCGCCTCGTCCAGTTCCGGTACGCGGTCGCCGAGGAGCGCGGCGGCCAGTCCCAGCAACGTCAGATGTTCCATCCGCAGGTTGTGGGGCGCGTGCAGACCAGCACGGGATGCCGCCCGCGCGCACGGGATCCGGTCGAGCGCGATGGCCGAAAGCGACAGGTAGATCAACGCCCACGGCAGTTCCGCGTGCCGTTTGCCGAGCCTCGCTCGGCTCACGGCGGCCGCCGCGTATTCGTGCGCCCGTTCGGCATGCCCGCGGGCGAAGGCCGCTTCGGCGGCCCAGACGGCTCCGGCGACGTCCGCGCCGGCCATCCCCCGTCCGACGGCCTCGTTCAGGGGAAGGACCGCGTCCTCGTGACGTCCGGCGTAGACCGACGTCAGACCACGGAAATGCGAGTAGGCCAGCCCCTCGCCGGCGGGGACCGTCCGCGCGAGTGCCCGGTAGCCGCTCAGGTCGCCGCCGAGCCGCCGTGCCTCGCCCGCCAGCAGGAGCGCGGCGGCCGGATCGGGCAGGAGTTCCGCCGCCGCGCCGAGTTCGTGGGTGGCGACGGCGGGATCGCCGTCGCGCAGCTCGATCTCCCCGTGCTGCAACGCCACCGCACCCGGCTTGCTGTCCACTTTGGACAGCAGTAGACGAGCCCACCCCGGTCTTCCCGCCTGCCAGGCCGCGTCCGCGGCGGCCAGCAGCCGGTCCGCGCGGGTGGCCGGATCGGCGGTCAGGGCGGCGGCGCGTTCCAGCTGCCGCGCCGCGGCCGCGTGATCCGCCGCCGGTGCGGCGGCGAGCGCGTCGGCGAGTGGCGCGGACGGCGTGGCGGCCGCCATCGCGCGATGCCAGAGCGCGTCCGGCCCCTCCTCGGCGGAGGCCAGCCGTGCGTGCGCCGCCCTGCGGTCGGCCGGTGACGCCGCCGCGTACCACGTCGCCTTCGTCGCGGAAGAGTCCATGCAGGTGGCGAGGAACCGGAGGCGTTCCTCGAACGACATCGCGTCGAGTTCGGCCGCGTAGCGAGGCAAACGCTCCCGGAGGATCGGCGAAACCGGCTCCCGTCCCGCTGCCTGCACGGGCGTCAACGAAGCCGCCAGCGCGACGAGATCCGCGGGGTTCCCGTCGCCGAGTTCGACCAGCTGCGGGCGTACCCCGGCGGGCACGCCGCGATCGCGCAGCACCAGGTCGGCGGCGGATTCGGTCAACGGCGGCAGCTCGACGGAATCGAACTCGTCGGATCCGGATCGCGACGCCAGCACCATGCCGACCGGGGCCCCGGCCAGCCGCCTGCCCGCGAAACCCAAGGCCGCCAAGGACTCCGGGTCGACCCACTGCGCGTCGTCGACCCAGCAGATCGTCGGTGCCGAAACGGCGCCGAGCCGGTCCCTGGCCTCCGCTCCGCTGGAGACGGCCGCGCCGAACATCCGATGCAGGGCGCCATACGGCAGTGTGCTTTCGGCTCGCAGGCCCCGCACCCCGACGAGACGGACGCCGAGGGTGGCGCGCAGCGCGGTGAGCAGGGCCGATTTACCGAGCCCCTCCGTGCCGTGGACCAGCACGGCGCGGCCGGCGGGCGACCGCAGCCCGCCGAAGAGGTCGTCCCTGCCCCGCAGCGGGTACACGGGCATCGGCGCCTCCTCGAGATCCCCCTCGATGAAACACCAGGCGCAAGTGTTTCACAAGGTCCTGCTCGGCACCCGTCCTTCCACGAGGGCTCCGAGCAGTGTCGACGCCGCGTCGAGATCGGGTGTCCGGGAGGCGAGGACGTCCGAGTACAGGAAGGCCTCCCCCAGCCGGACGATCGCGTAACAGAGGCTGTCCAGGCCGACCGCGGGCACGAAGCCGCCGTCCTCGACGTCGCGGCGAAGCAACTCGACGTGGGCCGCGATCACTCTCGGCTGGACGCGTCCGTCCGGGTCGGTCAGCAGCCGGATCGCCAGCACCGGCTCGTCGTCGAGGAAGCGCCGGAACCCGGCGCTCGCCGCCAGCACGGACCGGTACTCGCGCATGATCGAAAGACAGCGCAGTTCACCGGCCGCGTTGCGCACCACGTCGCCCTCTTCGCGCTCCCAGGTGCGCGCGGCGGCCGTCAGGGTGCGCTCGGACAGGTAGTAGAGGGCATCACCGAGCAGGTCTTCCCGGTTGCCGACGCGGCGGAACAGGGTGCTGCGCGAGATGCCGAGGTCCTGGGCGAAGGCGGAGGTGTCGACGCGGACGCCGCGATCGATCCACCGCGCCGCGGTGCGGACTATGTCCTCGGCTGAGGGGTTCACGATCGCCGATCGTACGGGCGACCGGCCGGGCGGGGGCGGTCGCGGATCAAGACTGGCGATTTCACCGATGCAGCCCGCTCCGGCCGTTTGCCACAGTCCATCACCACGGACTGTGTTCAACGGCGAACGGAGACGGCACCATGCGTAGTACGACCCGGATCCTTTGTGGACTGGCCACCGTCGCGGCACTCACTGTCGCCCCCGCGGCCTACGCCGCCGAGAACCCCTACGAACGAGGACCCGACCCGACGGAAAGCAGCATCGAAGCGTCCCGCGGCTCGTTCGCGGTGTCGCAGACCTCCGTGTCGAGCCTGGCTGTCACCGGCTTCGGCGGCGGCACCATCTACTACCCCACCAGCACCACGCAGGGCACGTTCGGCGCGGTCGCCATCTCGCCGGGATTCACCGCGACCCAGTCGAGTATCGCGTGGATGGGCCCACGGCTCGCGTCGCAGGGCTTCGTGGTGTTCACGATCGACACCAACACGATCTACGACCAGCCCGACAGCCGCGGTGACCAGCTGCTCGCCGCGCTCGACTACCTGACCCAGCGCAGCACGGTCCGGTCCCGCGTCGACACCACCCGGCTCGCGGTGGCTGGCCACTCGATGGGCGGCGGCGGTTCGCTCGAAGCGGCGCTGGACCGGCCTTCGCTGCAGGCCGCGGTGCCGCTGGCGCCGTGGAACACCCAGAAGTCGTGGTCCTCGCTGCGGGTGCCGACGTTCATCGTCGGCGGCGAGTCCGACTCGGTCGCGCCGGTGGCGTCGCACTCGATTCCGTTCTACACCAGCATTCCCGCTTCGGCGGAGAAGGCGTACATGGAACTGGACAACGCGAGCCACTTCTTCCCGAACACGGCGAACACGACCATGGCCAAGTACACGATCTCGTGGCTGAAGCGGTTCGTGGACAACGACACCCGCTTCGAACAGTTCCTCTGCCCGGCCCCGGACGACCGCACGATCAGCGACTACCGGGACACGTGTCCGCACGCCTGAGTGTCCTGGGTCCCGGCGCGCCCGCGCCGGGACCTCCTCTCTCCGTTGGGAGTTCTTGCGTGACCCTGTCGACCTTCGAGATGTCCGGCGTGTCGGTGACCTTCGGTGGTCTCGTCGCCCTGTCGGACGTCTCCCTGAGCGTCGCACCCGGCCGGGTGCTCGGCGTGATCGGCCCGAACGGGGCGGGCAAGACCACGTTGTTCAACGTCGCGTGCGGGTTCGTCCACCCGGACACCGGCACGCTGACCTGGCGCGGCACGGAACTGCGGCGGCTGCGCCCGCATCACCTCGCCGGCCTCGGCATCGCCCGCAGCCTGCAGGAACTCGGCCTGTTCGACCGGATGACCGTGCTGGAGAACGTGCTCGTAGGCGCGGGAAGGCATGCGAAGTCCGGCTTCTGGACTTCGTTGCTGGGCATGACGAAGAGCGAGAAGGCGCTGACCGAACGGGCGATGGCACGGTTGGAGGAGTTCGGCATCGCCGACCTCGCGCACCGCTATCCCGCCGCTCTTCCTTATCCGGTACGGAAAAGGGTCGCGTTGGCGCGAGCGCTGGCCGCCGAACCGGATCTGCTGCTGCTGGACGAACCGGCGGGCGGCCTGTCGTCGGCGGAGATCACCGAGGTCGGCGACCTGGTCCGCGGGCTGACCGAACGCATGTCGGTGATGCTCGTGGAGCACCACATGGATCTGGTGATGCGCGTCTGCGACGAGATCGTGGTGCTGGACTTCGGCCGGGTCATCGCCCGCGGGACACCGGACGAGATCCGCGCGGACCCGGCGGTCCAGGCTGCCTACCTCGGCGAGGAGGTGGCCGGTGCTGACCGTTGAGAACCTTTCGGCGAGCTACGGCCCGGTGCGCGCGCTCGATTCCGTGAGCCTTTCGGCCGCGGAAGGCGAGATCACCGCGGTGCTCGGCGCGAACGGCGCGGGCAAGACCACCTTGCTGCGGACCATCTCCGGACTCGTCCGGCCGACGGGCGGCAGTGTATCGCTCGCGGGACGGGACCTGGGCCGAGTGTCCACAGAGGACCTTCCCGCGCTCGGGCTCGCGCATGTGCCCGAAGGCCGCGGCGTACTGGCCGAACTGACCGTCGAGGAGAACCTGCGGCTCGGCGCCCTCGGCGCACGCGGCCGCGCGTCGGCGGCCGATCTCCGCCGGATCTACGACCTCTTCCCGGCGCTCGCCGACCGCAAGAACGGTTCCGCGCACGTCCTTTCCGGCGGAGAACGGCAGATGCTGGTCATCGGCCGCGCGCTGCTTTCCCGGCCGAAGGTGCTGCTGCTCGACGAGCCCTCCTTGGGGCTCGCGCCCCGGATCGTGGCGCGGATCTTCGGCCTGCTGCGCGGTCTCGTCCACGACGAAGGACTGGCCGTCGTCCTGGTCGAGCAGAACGCGCGCAGCGCGCTGTCCATCGCCGACCACGGCGTCGTGCTCAACCTCGGTGAGGTCGTCGTCCGGCGGGACGCGGCCGCGCTCGTCGCGGACGACGACCTCCGGCACGCCTACCTCGGATTCTGAAAGGGAGCACTGTGCAGCAACTGCTCACCACCGCGCTCACCGGCCTGACGCTGGGCGTGGTGTACGCCGCGTTCGCGCTGGCGCTGGTGCTGATCTGGCGGGCGACGCGGATCGTGAACTTCGCGCAGGCGCCGATGGCGATGATCACCACCTATCTGGCGCTGGTCCTGATCGACGCGGGCTGGTCGTACTGGGCCGGTTTCGCCGTGGCCCTGCTTTCCGGGCTCGTGCTCGGCGCGCTGGTGGAACGCTTCGTCGTCCGGTTCGTCGACGGCAAGGCCGAGATCAACGCCGTCATCCTCACCCTGGGGTTGTTCATCGTGTTGCACGCGCTGGCGGCGCTGGTGTTCGGCTCGCGGTACCGGTCGTTCCCGGCGCCGTTCGGGCTCACCGGGTTCCGGGTCGGTGACACGACGATCGCGCTGACCGGATTCGGCGTGTTCACCATCGCCGCCGTCGGCGTGGTGCTGATCGGGCTCGTGGTGCTGTTCCGCGGTACCGATCTCGGCCTGCGGATGCGGGCCGCGGCGTTCGACCGGGAAGTGGCCCGCCTGCTCGGCGTGCGGGTCGGGCGGATGCTCACCCTCGGCTGGGCGCTGGCCGCTCTCGCCGGTTCGCTGTCGGGCCTGCTGATCGCCGGCGGCGGCCTCGTCCATCCGTCCTATATGGACGGTGTGGTGGTGTACGGCTTCGTGGCCGCGGTGCTCGGCGGGCTGGACAGCCCGGTCGGTGCGGTCGTCGGCGGTGTCGTCCTCGGCCTGTCGTTGAGCCTGGTGAGCGGTTACGTCGGCGCGGAACTGGTGCCGCTCGCCGCGCTGGTGCTGCTCATGGTGGTGCTGCTGCTCAAACCCGGCGGCCTGTTCGCCGTCGTCCGTGAACGGAGGGTCTGACTTGCCGCGCGGTCATCTGCTGGGCGCGCTCGCCGCGCTGGTCGTCGTCGTACTCGTCCTGGAGACTTCCGGGCCGTTCCTCACCGCGCAATTCACCACGATGGCGTATCTCGCGATCGCGGCGGGCGGCCTTACCGTCCTCACCGGACTCAACGGGCAGCTCTCGCTCGGACACGGCGCCTTGATGGCCGTCGGCGCGTACTCGACGGCGCTCCTGCTGAAGCCGGCGGTCTTGCCGCTGCCGGTGATCCTGCTGCTGGCGGTGGTGATCACGCTCGCCGTCGGGGCGCTCGTGGGAGTCGCCGCGGCCAGGCTGCACGGCCCGTATCTCGCCGGGGCGACACTGGCGCTCGCCGTCGCCGTACCCGGGATCCCGTTGTTCTTCGGTGAGACGCTCGGCGGCGAGCAGGGCTTGCCCGTGCGCATGCCGGAGATACCCGGCTGGCTGGCCGACGCCGCGTACTTCGTCACCGGCCGGGATCTCACGTCGATCCGTTATCTCGCCTACCTTTCCTGGCTCGCGGTGATCGTCGTGTTCGTGCTGCTGGCGAACCTGTCCCGTGGCCGCGTCGGACGTGATTGGCGGGCGGTGCGCGACGAGGACGTGGCCGCCGAACTGGCCGGGATCGACCTCGGCCGCACACGGGTGCGGGCGTTCGTCGTCAGCGCGGGCTGCGCCGGGCTGGCGGGAGCGCTCATGGCGTTGTCGGCGCGGCTCGCGGCGCCGAGCGGGTTCGCGCTGACGTTGTCGCTGCTGCTGGTGTCCGCGGTGGTGCTCGGCGGTCTCGGAAGCCTCACCGGAGCACTCGCCGGGGCGGCGCTGCTGACCTTCCTGCCGCCGCTGGTGACCGGCGCGGGCACGGATCTCGGCCTCTCCGACGTGCAGGCCGCGCATCTGGCGCCGTTGATCTACGGCCTGGTCACCGTCCTGATCGTGCTGCTCGCACCCGCCGGCCTCGCCGGCGGGCTGCGGAAACTCATCCACTCGAGGAGAAGTTCATGAAACGCTGGACCAAGGCCGTGGCCGTCTTCCTGGCCGTCACGGTCACCGCCGCCTGCGGCGCGGGCGGCAGACCCGAGGGCGAGCAGAAGGGCTCGACGGTCGGCGTCACCGACACGACCATCAAGATCGGCGCGCATTTCCCGCTGACCGGCGTCGCCGCGCCGGGCTACAGCGAGATCCCGAGCGGGCATCAGGCCTACTACGACTACGTGAACGCGAACGGCGGCGTCAACGGCCGCAAGATCGAGTTCGTGGTGAAGGACGACGGCTACAACCCGACCAACACCAGCGCCGTCACCAACGAACTGGTGCTCAAGGACGAGATCTTCGCGATGGTCGGCGGCCTCGGCACGCCGACGCACAGCGCCGTCGTCGAGTTCCTGAACACCTCGAAGGTGCCGGACCTGTTCGTGTCGTCGGGGTCGCTGCGCTGGGGCGACGATCCGAAGAAGGCGCCGGTCACCTTCGGCTGGCAGCCGGACTACGAGATCGAAGGCAAGATCATCGGCGACTGGGTGCGGAAGAACCTGCCGAACGCCAAGGTCGGCCTGTTCCTCCAGGACGACGACTTCGGCCGTGACGGCGAGAAGGGCGCGCGGCGGTACCTCGGCGACCAGATCGTGGAGGTCGCGAAGTACTCCCCCGGCAACACCGACATCGCGCCGCAGATCGCGAAACTCAAGGCCGCGGGCGTGGATGTGGTGCTGGGCTTCACCGTTCCGTCGTACACCGCGCTTTCCCAGCTGGCGTCGCTGAAGATCGGGTTCAAGCCGAAGTGGGTCTACAGCAACGTCGGCTCCGATCCCGCGCTCGTCGGTTCACTGCTCGCGCGGTTCTCCGAAGGCAAGGTCACCAACGGCGCGTCGCTCATCGACGGCGTGATCACCACCGAATACCTGCCGGGCGTCGACGCGCCGGACAACGCGTGGACGAAGCTGTGGCAGAACGTCTGGAAGGCGCACGGCAAGGGCGGCGACCTGACGAACTACCGTATTTACGGGATGGCGCAGGCATACACGTTCGTCCAGGCGTTGCAGGCGGCAGGGAAGGACCTCACGCGGGAACGGATCGTCGAGGTGCTCCAGGAGTCCGGGAAGACGTTCCAGGGACCGGGACTGGCGCCGTTCCGCTTCTCCGCCGACAGTCACCTGGGCATCTCCGGGATGTCGGTGGTCGAACTCAAGGGAGGCGTCGGCAAGGATCTGACGCCGGTCCTGGTGTCCGACCTCGGCGACGCGCCCATCAAGGCGGACGACTCCGCCGCGAACGACGGGCCGCCGCCCAACGGGATTCCGGGCAGCTGAGTCAGTTCGCCGGCAGAACGCGCCCGCGCACCTCGCCGAAACCGATCCGCGAGCCGTTCGCGCCGGGCGCGGTCCCGGTGATCACGACCTCGTCGCCGTCCAGCAGGAAGGTGCGCTCCTCCCCCTTGACCGTGAGCGGTTCCTTGCCGCCCCAGGACAATTCGAGGAACGCGCCGCGCTGGTTCTTCTCCGGTCCGGAGATCGTGCCGGAGCCGTACAGGTCGCCCGTGCGCGAGGAGGCGCCGTTGACCGTCAGGTGCGCGAGCATCTGAGCGGGCGACCAGTACATCTCGCGGAAGGGCGGGCGGCTGACCTCCTCGCCGTTCCATGCGATGACGAGGTCGATGTCGAGGCCCCACGGGTCGCTTTCCCGCAGGTACGGCAGCGGCTCCGGATCCGTCTGGCCGGGCAGCGGGATCCGCGCGGCCTCCAGCGCCAGGATCGGCACCACCCAAGGGGAGATCGACGTCGCGAAGCTCTTGCCGAGGTGCGGGCCCAGCGGCACGTATTCCCACGCCTGGATGTCGCGGGCCGACCAGTCGTTGAGCAGGACGGCGCCGAAAACGTGGCGAGGGAAGGAATCCGGGGTGATCGGGGTGTTCAGCGGCGTTCCGGTGCCGACGATGAACCCCATCTCGGCCTCGATGTCCAGCCGCGTGCTCGGCCCGAACACCGGCGCCGTTTCGGCCGGGGGCTTGCGCTGGCCGCTCGGGCGCACGATGTCCGTACCGGAGACCAGAACGGTGCCGGACCGTCCGTGGTAGCCGACCGGGAGGTGTTTCCAGTTGGGCAGCAACGGTTCCGCGTCCGGGCGGAACAACCTGCCGACGTTCGAGGCGTGGTGCTCGGAGGCGTAGAAGTCGACGTAGTCCGCGACCTCGATCGGCAGGTGGAGGGTCACCCGTTCGATCGCGTGGACCGCGCCGTCGGGGACCTCGCCGGCGACCAGGTCGCGGATCCGCTCCCGGACCGCCACCCAGCGGTCGTATCCCTGCGCCATGAACGGGTTCAGCGTCGGCGCGGCGAAGACGTCGTCGCCGAGCGCCGCGGCCAGGTCGACAACGGAGTCGCCGACGCGCACGCCGACACGCGGGGAATCGCCGTCGACGGAGAACACGCCGTACGGCAGGTTGTCGATCCCGAACAGCGAGCCTGCGGGGATGTCGATCGTGGTCATGCCTCTCCTTGGGGCGCCTCGAGCAGGCCGAGTCCGGCCAGTTCGGTCAGGGGGTCGGTGATGCTGCAGGTGCCGAACGACGTGAAGGCGGCGCGGACGGCGGCGACGCGATCCGCGTCCAGTGCCCGAAGCCGTCCGGCGATGACGGCGCCGTCTCGTTCGGCGAGAACGGCTTCGACGTCGCCATCGGTGAGGACGGCGTCCGCGGCGAGCATCAGGTTGAGGAAGCCGTGCTGTTCGAAGCCGGTCTCCGGATCGGTGTTGCGGAGGGCGTGGTGCAGCCCGGCGGTGGCCTTGAACGGAACGCCCGCCCCGACGGCGGCCCGGACCGCGGCGGCGAGTTCGGCTTCGCCCGGGTACAGGTCGGCCCGGACACCACCGGTGCGGAACTTCGCGCGGTGGCCGGTTCCGGAAAGCGCGGTCAGCAGCGGGAGACGCCGGTCGTCACGCGGGATCTCGACGAAAACCGGTGCGGTCGCACCGGAAATCGCGGCGAGCACCTCGTCCGGGCCCATCCCCTCCGGGACGGCGATTTCGAGCGCGTCGAGGTTCACCGGGAGCTTCTCCACTGCGTCGAGCACGCCGTCGAGCTGTGCCGGCCCGCCGGGCAGGGTCACCGAGAACGCCAGTGGGGTCGCCCGGTCACCCAGCACTTCGGCGAGCTCGCCGAGCGCGGTGGCGGCTATGACGAGCGGGCCGACCAGATCGGCGTACCAGGCGGAGACGTGCTCGTCGTGCGCCACGACGGCGTCCGGCAGCGGGGCCAGCCCCGGCGGGAACACCGCGGCGTCGTCGCACAGCCCGGCGAAGAGCGCGGGAATCCGTCCGCCGTCCACCATGGTCTCCTCCTCGCCGATTTAGTTCACACTTTGACTACCCCTCGGGCAGCGTAGTCCGGTCTTCGTCGCGACGGGAAGGCCTACTTGCGGCTCCGCGTGCCGAACTCGGCGCGGCTCGTGATCAGCTTGCCCAGCAGCATGACGAGGATGCGCTGTTCGGTCTCGGTCAGCGCGTTCGTCCAGCCGAACTCGCGCTCGTTGTGCTCGCGGAAGACCGACACCATCTCCTCGTGCCCCGCCTCGGTCAGCGAGAGCTGCACCGACCGGCCGTCGCGCTCGTCCGGGACCCGATGGAGCATCCCCTCCGCGACCAGCGTCTTGACCAGATTCGACACCGCCGCCCGGCTCATCCCGGTCAGCCGGGCCGCGCTGGTCGGTTCGAGCGGCCCGGCGAGCCAGACCACGAACAGCAGCCGGAACGCCGACCACGACCGGCCGCGCGGCCGGTGCACCGCGGCTTCGAGATCGTAAGTCACCAGGTCGGAGGCACGATTGAGGGTCAGCAGCACCTCGGTCGCCAACTGGTGCCGGAAGCCGTACTCCTGCGCGAGCCGCCGGTTCGCCAGCGCCACGAACGACCAGAAATCGAGCCCGGCCGCGTCCACAGCGCCCACGTCTTCCATCACCGAACACTAACCCGGCTTCGCGAAAATAATCAAAGTCGAAACTATCGCTGGCCGTAACTCGCGTGATTGGAGCCGTAAGACGGTGTTCCGCCTTCAATCACGCGAGTTACGGCTTCAATCACGCGAGTTACGCCTTTGTCTCATGGAGCTTTCTCCATCCACCTCCCTCGATCATGGAGGAACCTCCATGGCGAGCCACCGGCCCGCCCCTGTTTGCTGAAGGCATGAGCAGAACGCAAGTCCCGCCGGGCACCGCCAAGGCCGCCCGGGTGGCCGCCGGAGACCTCGTCCGGGTGATCGACGTCGAAGGGGGCCAGGTCGGCGACGTGTTCGCGTTCACCGACACCGGGGCCGAGCTGGCCGAGCACCACAGCGCGGCGCACACCCGCGCCGGGGTCGACCGGCTGTTCCCCGCGGTCGGCGAGTCCTTCCTGACCGGCCTGCGCCGCCCGATCCTGACCCTCGTCGAGGACACCTCACCCGGCGAGCACGACATGCTCATCCCGGCCTGTGACCCGGCCCGGTACGCCGCGCTGGGCGCTCCGGGTCACCGGTCCTGTGCCGCGAACCTGCGTGAGGCGCTGGCAGACGAGGGCCTGGGCTTCACGGGTCCGACGCCGCAGCCGATCAACGTCTTCATGCGTGTCCCGGTCGGCGAGGGCGGGCGCCTGAGCTGGCTGACCGCGTCTTCGCGGCCCGGCGACGCGGTGACCCTGCGCGCCGAACTGGACTGCGTGGTCGTGGTCTCCGCGTGCCCGCAGGACCTCGTGCGTATCAGCGACGCCGGACTCTCCCCGCTCGCCATCGAAACCGTCCACAATGGAGGAACTCAGTCATGACCACGACCGTCGGACACCCCGCGCTGGCCCCCGCCACACTCGGTGGCCTCGCGCTGCGCAACCGCTACGCCGTCGCCCCCATGTCCCGCGTCTCGGCGAGCCCGGACGGCACCCCGACCGGCGAAATGGCCGACTACTACGCCGAATTCGCCCGCGGCGGCTTCGGGCTGGTGTTCAGCGAGGGCACCTACCCCGACAGCGCGGCCAGCCAGGGCTACTTCAACCAGCCGGGCCTCGCGCGGGACGAGCACGTCGCCGGCTGGCGCGTGGTCACCGCCGGAGTGCGCGCGGCGGGCGGCCGGATGATCGCCCAGCTCATGCACGCCGGGGCGATCTCCCAGGGAAATCCGCACCGTGACCACACCGTCGCTCCTTCGGCCGTCCAGCCGCGCGGGGAGATGATGCCCGCGTACGGCGGCTCCGGGCCGTGGCCGGTCCCCCGCGAACTGACCACCGCCGAGATCGACGACGTCATCGACGGCTTCGCGGCCGCGGCCGTGCGTGCCCGTCAGGCCGGGTTCGACGGCGTCGAGGTGCACGCGGCCAACGGGTACCTCCTCGACCAGTTCCTCACCGATTACACCAACAATCGCACGGACTCCTACGGCGGACCGGTCGCGAACCGGATCCGGCTGACCGCCCGTGTCGTGACCGCCGTCGCCGAGGCCGTGCCGGAGCTGGTGACCGGTGTGCGGCTGTCGCAGACGAAGGTCAACGACTTCACTTACCGCTGGCCTGGCGGCCGCGCCGACGCCGAGGTGATCTTCGCCGCGGTCGCCGAGGCGGGCGCGCAGTACCTCCACATCGCCAGCGAGGGCCGGAACTGGCTCGAGACGGCGAAGCTGGCAGACGGCGGCACCATCACCGCCCTCGCCCGGCAGGTCACCGGGCTGCCGGTGATCGCCAACGGCGGGATGCACGACCTCACCCAGGCGCACGAGGTCCTCGCCGGCGGGCACGCCGACCTGCTGTCGATCGGGCATGGCGCGCTGGCCAATCCCGATCTGCCCGCCCGCGTCGCCGCGGCGCGGCCACTGGCCGAGTTCGACCGGGCGATGGTCTCCCCGACGGTCACGGTGGCGAACGCGCGCCGCTGGCGGGAGAGTCGGCAAGCGTGACGGAAGCAAGCTGGCACGGCGGCGCGGCCGCGGTCGCGACCCTGACCTTCGACGTGGACGCGGAGTCCCCGATCCTCGCCCGAGGTGGGGGCTACGCCGAACACCTGTCGACCATGTCCCATCAGGCGTACGGGCCCAGGGTCGGGGTGCCGCGCATCCTCGACCTGCTCGACGAACTGGCCGTGCCCGCGACGTTCTTCGTGCCGGGCTGGGTCGCCGAACAGCGGCCCGGCCTCGCCGCCGCGATCGTGGAGCGCGGGCACGAGGTGGCCCACCACTCCTACAGCCACCGGCCGCCGACCACGATGACCGCCGCCGGGCAACGCGCCGATTTCGAACGGGGCATGGCGGTCTTCGCCGCACAGGGCATCGAGATCAGCGGGCATCGCGCGGCGGGCTGGGAGTCCACTTGGGACACTCCGGCGCTGGTGGCCGAGCATGGATTGAGCTACGACTCGTCGCTGATGGCCGACGACCGGCCGTACCTGATCGAGACCGGGGCGGGCCGGATCGCGGAATTGCCGGTGCACTGGTCGCTCGACGACTGGGAGCAGTACGCGTTCCTTCCCGCACCGCAGATCGGCTCGGTGATCACCTCTCCGGTGCGGGTGCTGGAGATGTGGCGCGCGGAGCTGGACGCGATGCGCCGCTACCGATGCCTGTTCAACCTGTGCCTGCACCCGTTCCTTTCGGGCAGGCCCGGACGCCTGGCCGCGGTGCGCTCGCTCATCGAGTTCGGGCTCGGCCTCGGCGACGTCCTGTTCGCCCGGTGCCGTGACGTGGCCGCCGCGGCGCTGGCCGACCCTGCCTTGCCCGTGGAACCGTTGCGGCGCCTCGAAATCGACCCCGAGGTCTATCCGGATTGAGCCGCCTCCAGCGCCAGGAACAGGTCGACCCGGTCCGCGGTCCGCCCGACGTCGCGGCCGGTCAGCTCGGTGACCTTGGCCAGCCGGTTGCGCAAGGTGTTGACATGCACGTACAGCGCCGCGGCGGTGGCCGCCCACTGGCCGTCGTGGTCGAGGAACGCCCGCAGGGTCGTCTCCAGGTCGCCGTCGCGGACGCGGTCGTGCTCACGCAGCGGGCCGAGCAGGGCGTCGGCGAAGGTGTGCCGCCACTGCTCGTCGTGCGACTCCAGCAGCAGCCGGTAGCTGCCCAGTTCGGCGAAACTCGCCGCCACCGGACCGCCCCGCCTGCCACGGAGCACGCGGCAGGCTTCGCGGCTGCGCGACAACGGCACGCGCAGTTCGGCCGCGCCGGATACGGGGTCGGCGAGCCCGACGACCACGCGCCCGCCGCCGAGCCGGTGCGACACCGCCGCCGCCAGCCGGGGCGCGAACGCGGCGGGCGACTGCCTTCCCGACCGGAACGGCAGCACCGCGACGACGTCCTGGCTGCCCGCCGCCACGACCGCGGGCAGCCCGTCCGCCAGCAGGAAGTCCGTCACGGCCTCCGCCATCCCCGCCGGCGTCGCGGCGTCGTCTCCCGCGAACGCCAGCGCGATCACCGACAGCGGCCCGTCCGGATCGACCCCGAAGGCACGCAGCCTGCCGGGCACCTCCGCGACGCGTTGCGCGCCGGAGAGCACCATGTCCAGCAGTTCGACGGCGAACCGCATCTCGATCGCCTGCACCGCCTGATGCCGGGCCACCTCCAGGCTGAGGTAGCGCGCGGTCTGCTCCAGCGCGTCCCGCTCCTCGCGAGTCAGGTCGGCCGCGGGACGCAGGCACAGCAACGCGGCGTCCGCGTCGCCGATCGCACCCACCGGGAACAACGCCGCCCGCGTCCCGGCGCCGAGATCCGCCTCCAGTGGCGGCGGACGACCGGCCAAGGCCTCCGCCGCGGCGCGTGACTGCCCGGCGTCCAGTTCGGCACCGGCGGACGCGAGCTCCCGGCCCATGCGGTCCACGACCGCCAGCGGCAGTTCGTGCTCACGGCGGAGGACCGCGAGCACCCCGGACGTGCCCGCGCCCCTCGACAGCGCCGAGGTGAGCTCGTCCCCTCGGCGCACCAGTGACATCAGCGCGTTCTGCCGGTCCGCGGCCTGGATCGCCGCCGCCGCGCGGGTGACCGCCGTGAACGGCACCGCCACCGAGATCTCCAGCAGCGGCAACCCGGCTTCCCGGCACGCCTCGGTGAGTGCTGGCGGGGTGTCGCGTTGCTCCACGCGCAGCCCGAAGATGATCCCCGCCGCTCCGGCACCGGCCACCCGTGCGACGAACTCCGCCGGCTCGACGCGGTCCAGCCACAGGCCGTTGGTCAGCACGACCTCGTGCTCGCGCACGTACGGCCCGGGGTCGGGAAGCTCGGTGTTGTGCACCCACAGCACCTGCTCGGTGAGCGCCCCGTCGCGGCCGGGGACGACCACCCGCAGTTCGAGCGCCGGGTCGTCGACCAGGGCCGCCAGGGTCAGCATGGCTGTGAATATATCCAGCCGCGTACGTCCTTTATGGATGAACGGCCATTTCATCGTTTTGTCATGAGCGCTGGTTAGCGTGCCTCGGAGACCCTTCAGGATTCGAGGAGAGCCACTGTGACGGCAGTTTCCCGCACGATCGCCGAGCGCTACACCCTGCTCGAGGAGCTGGGTCGCGACGGGACGGCCGTGCTGTGGCGTGGCGAGGACGGGCCGGACGGCCGCCAGGTCGCGATCAAGGAACTGCCGCTGCCCACCCACGAGCCCGCCCTCGTGGAACGCCTCCAGCGGGAGACCCGCGTCGCGGTGGATCACCCGTCGGTGGTGCCCGTGCACGACGTCGTCGCCGACAACGGGACGGCGTTCATCGTGATGGACCTGGTGGAGGCGCGGACCTTGGAGGAACTGGCGTCGGCGGGGCCGATGCAGCCGCGGTTCGTGGCAGAAATCGGCGGAAAGGTGCTCGGCGCGCTCGCCGCCGCGCATACCGCGGGCATCGTGCACGGGGACGTGCGACCCGCGAACATCCTGGTGGGTCCCGACGGCGCGGTGAAACTGACCGGCTTCGGGATCGCCAAGGCCCTCGACCCGGTCGGTACCCCGGCCTTCCTCGCCCCCGAAACGATCGCGGGGCACGAGGGCACTCCCCACTCGGATCTCTGGTCGCTCGGCGTGACCCTGCTCAGCGCGAGCGAGGGCGGGAACTTCTTCCAGCGGGCGAACGTCGCGGCCACGCTGTACGCCGTCGTCAACGAGCAGCCGCCCTTCGCCCGGACGCCCGGGCCGCTCGCGGACGTCCTCCGCGGCCTGCTGGCGAAAGCGCCGCAAGCCCGCCTGCTGCCGGATCACGCGCTCCCGCTGCTGGCCCAGGCCGCGAGCGGGGTCGAAACCCCGGTGCCGATCCTGGCCGCGCCGCGGCGGCCCGGGCTGACCCCGCCCTCCGTGTTCGCGGTCCTGGCCGGGGTGGCGGGCATCGTGCTCGGCTTCGCACTGCTCGCGAACGCGATGCTGGTGCACCAGGCGTACTACTTCTTCGAGTTCGCGCATCTGCCGATCACCGTGGGAGACATCAGCTTGGTCCTCGCCGGAGTGGCCGCGGTCGCGGGTGGCGCGAGCCTGCTCGCCAAGGTCCGGGCAGGGCAGATCATGCTCAGCGTCTCCGCACTGCTGACACTGTTCTCGCTGTGCCTGCTGACCTTTCTCGGCGACGATCGAGAGCACCTCGGCCTCCCGGTTCAGCCGGGGCTCACCATCGATGTCCTCGTTCTCGTCTTCGCCGTCGTCCTGGCCGGAGTCGTCTGGCTGGTCCCGGCCAAGCGTCCTGCTGTGGGCTGATCCGCTCACAGCAGAGAAACCGGCGGCCGCCCGCGCCCCGGCGGCATGGTCGGGGCATGACCGACTACGAGAAACAGCCACTCTTCGACCAACGGCTCCGGGAACGGTTCTTCAGCCAGCGTGTGCTGGTCCTCGACGGCGCGCTCGACGACGACAACGGCACGGTCCTCACCACCCAGCTGCTGTCCTTGGCGAGCGAAGACCCCCGCAAGGACATCGCGTTGTGGATCCATTCGCCGGGCGGTTCGGTCCCCTCAATGCTCGCCATCCGCGACGTGATGCGGCTCGTGCCGTGCGACGTCGCCACCCTCGCACTCGGGCTGGCGTGCAGTGCCGGGCAGTTCCTGCTTTCCGCGGGCACCCCTGGCAAACGGTTCGCCCTGCCGCACGCGCGGATCCTGATGCACCAGGGTTCGGCGGGCATCGGCGGTTCGGCCGTCGAGGTGGAGGTGCAGGCGGACGACCTGCGCTACACGCGGGACACGGTGCTCGGCCTCATCGCCGACGACACCGGGCAGCCCATCGACCGGATCTTCGCCGATTCCCTCCACGATCGCTGGTTCACCACCGAGCAGGCGCGCGAATACGGCTTCATCGACCACATCGTCGAAAGCCTCGACCAGGTCGTCCCCGTCCGCACGCACAAACTCGGCCTCGGCACGGAAAGGGGTGCGGGCGCATGAGCACCTACACCATCCCCAACGTCATCTCCCGCAGTCCCGCCGGCGAGCGGATCATGGACGTCTACTCGCATCTGCTGTCGGAGCGGATCATCTATCTCGGGACCGCGATCGACTCCGGCGTCGCGAACGCCCTGATCACGCAACTGCTGTACCTGGAGGCGGACAACCCCGAGCAGGAGATCAACCTCTACATCAACACCGAGGGCGGCGACCCGTCGGCGATGCTCGCGCTGTACGACACGATGCGCTTCATCAAGGCGCCGGTGGCGACGACCTGCGTCGGCCAGGCCGTCGCGGCCGGCGCGATCCTGCTGGCCGCGGGCGAGGCGGGGCACCGGTTCGTGCTGCCCCACACCCGGGTGGTGCTGCATCAGCCCGCCGCGCAGGGCCGCGGCACCATCCCGGACCTCATCCTGCAGGCCGACGAAGTGGTGCGGGTGCGGACGCAGCTGGAGGAGATCCTTTCCGCCCACACCGGCCGCGCCGTCTCGGATCTCCGGCACGACACCGACCGGGACCGCGTGTTCGACGCGGCGGGCGCGGTCGCCTACGGACTCGCGGACCGCGTCCTCGACGAGCGAGCTTAGGCGCTGTCCTGTGAGTCTGTTCGATGGGCTTCGTGATCCGGGTGGTTCCTGACGGTGCGGGCGGATCGGCCTCGTACCGGGTCGTACTCGGCCGCGTCCGCCCGTGCCGTCAGGAACCGCCTGGGCGCGAAGACCGCGAACATGACTCGCAGGACAGCGCCTAGGCAGCCATGAGCACGGGCCCTCGCGGGCGGCGGCCGACCGCGAGACCCGTGCCGCCGCCCCGGCTGATCGTGCCCGCGATACCGAAGAGGAGGTCGGCCAGGTCGATTCCGAGCGCGCCGGTGACCGCGGCGATCATCTCGCTGGACGGTTCCTTGCGGCCGCGTTCGATCTCGGAGAGGTACTGCGGCGAGATCCCGGCGCGTTCCGCGATGTCGACGAGGCGGCCACCCTGGTCCTCCCGCGCGGCGCGCAGGCTCTTGCCGAGCACGTCACGCCACAGCGGCTCCGGTTCGGGGCGCTTCTGCTGGAAAGGGAGGATGTCCGCCATACGGTCATCGTGACATCGCGCCGGGACGCGCGGGCGACGTTCCGCTCAAGGCGAAACCGAGCCCCGGTACGCGGGCCGCGGCGTCCGCGTCGTGGTCATCCGACGACCGACAATCCACTCTCGGTCGCCAGGATCCCCGCGACCGACACGGCTTGTTCGCCGGTGATCTTCGCGCCGCGCAACGTCACCAGCCCCCGGACACCGGACAACCGTGAACCGCGCAGATCACAGTCCAGCGCGCCCGTCGCGGCGAATTCCGTATCCGTGAACTCACAGTCCACAAAGGTCAGCCGGGACAGGTCACCGGAGAACACCGTCTCCCGGAACGAACAGCCGGAGAACACGACCGGACCCTTCACCCGTTCGACCGTCACCGACGCGTAGTCGAACCGCGCGTTCTCGACGTAGAGATCGACGGCCGAAGTGATCGCGACCCCGAGCCCGATCGCCCGGCAGCGAAGGATTTCGACCCGGCGTGCGGTCAGTTCGCGGATCGCCGCGTTCGACAGGTCGACCCCTTCGAGGATCACGTCGGAAAGGGCAAGCCTGTCGAGGCGGGCATTCGCCAGGCTGACGTCGGAGACGAGGGAATGCGCGATCTCGCCGCCGCCACGGACCCCGTCCTGGTCACCGCCGTCGAGATGGACCGAGTCGAAGTCGAAGTCGCCCCGGAACACGGCGGGTTCGCTTTCGAGGCCGTCGCGCTCGACCGAAGGGCGCCGCACCTTGATGCCGTCGAAATCCCGGAAGTCCATGATCCGGACCGTACCGCAGGGCCCGCGCGTGAAGGCCGCCTTCCCTTCGCTGAGCCGAGGGAAGGGGGCCTTCACGCGCCGGCGGCACGCAAGTCAGTCGCGGACGCCCTTCACCGCGTCCTTGATCTTCTCGCCGGCCTGCTTGACGTTCGCCTTGCCCTGCTCGGTCTTGCCTTCGGCCTGCCATTGCTCGTTGTCCGTGGCGTCGCCGACGGCCTCCTTGGCCTTGCCCTTGAGCTCTTCGACCTTGTTCTCGGCCTTGTCGTTCATCAGGGCCTCCCTTCGTTGTCGGCTCTCACCGGGTACCCGGCCTCCGCCTCCGGAAACGGCGTATCCGCTGTGGCCCTCATCTCTCGCCACCCGTGTGGCCGCACGGGAACACCGTCTTCGCGACGAGGGCTTCGCACGCAGGGCAGTTGTTCACCGGCCGTTCGCGGCGGCCCCAGTAGGGATGGACGGCCCCGCAGAGCGCGGTGACCCGCTCACCGAGGCCGGGATCCGGGTTGCAGACAGAGCAGTAGGCGTGCGCCGCCCGCTCGACTTCGGCTGTCATCCGCCACCTCCGGGTTCGACGTCCGGCCGTCTAGGTCGTTATACATACTTTCGGGCCGGTACGCCCGTCATCGGGTTGACGGAGCACGAATACCGCGCCACAGCAGATGATCGCGGCCGACAGCACCAGTCCGGGCAGCGTGCCGAAGACCGTGCCGACGAAGCCGGCGGCGAGACCACCCAGGGTTCCGGTGCCGAAGACCACGGAGAGCGCGGTCCCGTTGACCCGGCCCATCAGCTCCGGCGGCGTGACGCGCTGAACCAGGCTGAGCACGTGGATGTTGAAGACCGAGTCGGCGAACCCGATGAGGAACTGGCTCACGATCAACATGGTCAACGCTGCTTCGTTTCCGCCGATCGGCAACAGCAGGAAGCCCGCCCCTGTCAGCAGGATCGAGGTGGTCAGCGTCCGGCCGAGGGTGAGCCTGCGGGCGATCGCGCCGGACGACACCGCGCCGAAGATCAGGCCGAGGGTGCCGATCGCGAACGCGAGGCCGACGGCGCCCGGGCTCAACTTCCCGTCCCCGTAGGCGAAAACCAGTACGAGGGCGTTCCCCGTCGCCACGCCGAGATTCACCGTCGTGCTCGCGAACATCAGATTGCGCAACCTGGCGTCGGACAACAGCACCGTCAGGCCCTCCTTGGCCTCTCTCAACGCCGATCGCGGCTCTTCGGCCCGCGCCTGGGGCAGTTCCCGGTGGCGCATCAGCATCAAGGTCACCAACGAAGCGAGAAAGGACAAGGCGTCGGCCAGGATCGCCAACGCCGTGCCGAGAATCTGCATCAGCCCGCCCGCGGCGGCCGCACCGCCGACCTCGGCGACCGCGCGGGAAGTCTGCAGCCGTTCGTTCCCCGCCACGATGGCCTCAGGTCCGGCGAGTACCGGCAGAAAGGACTGGGCGGCGATTTCGAAGAACACCGTCAGCACGCCGACCACGCCGGCGACCACGAACAACTGGGTGAGGGTGAGAACGTCGAACAGGTACGCGACCGGGATCGACCCCATCGCCACCAGCCTGCCGGCGTCGGCCCCGATCATCGTCTCGCGGAGCGGGAGCCGGTCGACCCACACCCCCGCCAGGGTGCCGATCAGAACGAACGGCAAAAACCTCAGCGCGGCCAGCAGTCCGACGTCCCATGCGGTCCCGCCGAGCCCGAGCAGGGCGGCGGTCGGCAACGCGATCCGCGAAACCTTGTCGCCGAACGCGCTGATCGTCTGGCCGATCCACAGGCGCCGGAAGTCACCGGGGAACGCGAAAGATGAAGGCATCGAAATCCGATCACTGGAAGGAAAATCGAGCCTAAGATCCAATAGACGTCAAAGCCGGGTCGGTTATTCGAAGTCGAGGAGAGCGGAAATGCCCCAGCGGCCGGTCGGTTCCCCGGGGATCGCGGGAATGATCCAGCTGCACCAGGCGGCGCCCCTGATCGAGCGACAGCACGCGATCATCGAACTCCTGCGGGTGCGGGCGCCGCGCCGGGTGACGGGCGCGAGCCTGGCGGAGGCGACCGGAGTGAGCCTGCGGACCGTGGAACGCGACATCACCCGTCTGCGCGAAGCGGGCGTTCCCATCACGATCAACCGGGGGCCGCGCGGCGGCTATGGCATCGACGCACGGCCCGTGCTGCCGCCGATCTCCCTGACGCCGGGCGAAGCCTCGGCGCTCATCGCCTCCTTGGTCGCCGTCGGTCCGTACACCTCGGCGGTGGCGCAGTCCGCGCTGGGCAAGATCCTCGCGGCGCTCACCGGGAAATGACCTCGGGAACCAGTGAACCGCCGTCCCCCGATCGTGGCTCGCCGGGCCCCTGAATGGCCGATATGCCTTTACTGCGTCCGGTTCTATCGTTCGGACGCATGGCTAGCGACTTGCAACGGCGCAAGATCTCGGGCGTTTTCGCCGCGATGGATGCCGACGGCGACGGTTTCCTGCAGGAGCGGGACTTCCGAGAGCTGGCCGAGCGCTGGGCGCGGCGACGCGGGCCGGGTGACGAGCGGCTCCTGACCGGCATCATGCTGAGCTGGTGGACGACGTTGCTGGCGGCCTCGGATCTGAATCGCGACGACAAGGTGACCCTCGACGAGGTCCTGCTGGTGGTGGACAAGCTGCCGGACACGCCAGAGGCCGTGACCGCGACCGCCGACGCGATGTTCGAAGCGATCGACGAGAACCGCGACGACCTCATCTCCGCGGCGGAGTACCACCAGCTGATCGAGGTCTGGAACGGCCGCCCCACCGACACCGACACCACCTTCCCGCTGCTGGATTCCGACGGCGACGGAATGCTGTCCCGGGACGAGTTCGCCGCGCTGTGGCTGGAGTTCTGGGCGGGTGACGACGCCGAGTCGCCGGGCACCCTGGTCTTCGGACCGCTCGCGGCCTGACCGTCGCGGCTTTCGGGCCGACCCGGCGTCCATACGGGCCAGACTCCGCCACGTACCACGTCTTGAACGCCCTGCCGGCTCACGATGGCAGGCGTGGACGCCGTACGGGAAACCGACTCGATGGTCTCGAGCGCGATCGCGCTGTGCCTGCGGGACCGGTGGTCCGCAGCGGCGGAACTGTTGGCGGAGAACGATTCCTGGCGCACCGAATCGGCGGCTTCCGCCATGTTGGGCGAGCTCTTCGGCGGCCTGGCCGAGCTCTGGGACGGCCGTTGCGCGCGATTCGGCGCGAACCTGACCGAACGCGAGCGGTGGCCGTTGAGGACAGTGCCCCGGCACCGGGACGAGCAGATCACCTCGTACGTCTCCGCGTTGCTGGTGCTGGGCGAACGAGCTCGCGCGGAAAAGCTGCTCTCCGACGAGGCCTTCCCCGAATCCGGTCTGCGGGACGGCGAACGTTCGATGCTCGCGGCCATGCGTGGCCGGCCCGCCCGGGCGATCGACTTCGCCCGCCGCGCCGTCGCCGACCGTTCGCCGCGCGGCTACGACATCGGATCGGCCGCGATGTACCTGTCGACCGTGTCGATCCTGCTGTCACGGGGGCGGCCCGCCGAGGCACGGGAACTGCTGGCCTCGGCCCGCGCCACGGCGCCGACGCTGGCGCATCTCCTCGACATCGCGGAAGCCCGCGCCGACATCGCGGCGGGCGAAACCGGCCGCGCCGCCCGGCGCCTGCACGCGGCCACCCGCGGACTCGCCGTCGGCACGGACATGGCCTGGGCCGATCTCGCCGAACTCGCGTTGCGGAAAAACGACCGGGCTGCGGCGAAGCAGGCACTCGACGCGCTGGAGACTCTCGCCACCGCGATGCCGACGGGACGCGTGTTGCTGCATCGCCACCTGGTCCGGGCCTGCCTCGGCGAGGAGCCCGCCGGCGAATGCCTCTGGCTGGCCCGCGAACGCGCCCAGCCGCTCGAACTGGCCGTCGTCACCGAACGCCTGGCCCGGCACAACCCGTAACTAGATGACCCCGGCCCGTACGGCGTAGGCGACGGCGTGCGGCCGGTTCTTCAACTTCAGCCGTCCGGTGATGCCCTGGATGATGTGCTTCACGCTGCGTTCCGAGTAGCTGAGCTCGCCGGCGATCTCGACGGTGTCCTTGCCCTCGGCCATCAGCCGCAGCACGTCGATCTCCCGCGTGGTGAGCCCGGCGGTGTTGACGCCCATCGGGTCGAGCACTTCGCGCTGGAGCCGTTCGACGTGTTTGAGCAGTTCGCCGAGCAGGCTCGGCGGGAGTACGCCGCCGCCGGTGGCCGCGGCGCGGACGGCGTGCGCCAGCCGTTCGCCGGTCGTGGCCGATCGCGGCAGCACCGCCACCACCCGGCATTCGATGGCGGGTACGAGTTCCGCCTCGCTGATCTGGCTCACCACGAGCACCACCGGCTTGCCGTCCTCGGCGGCGAGCCGCCGCAGCCAGAGCACCGTCTCGGGCGTCAGCCGTTCCGTGGCGAACACCAGTACGTCGGTCTCGGCGCGCCGCTCCCAATCCCGGCTGACGATCCCCTGCTGCGTGCCCAGCTGGCTGGCAAGGCCCGCCGTGGTGATCGGGTCGGGCGCGTGCACCGCCACGGTGATCTGTCGGGTTTCCGTGTCCACTTCGTCCCCTCCGCTTGTCCGCGGCCCCAGTCGGATGGGACACAGTCTGCGAAGGAGCTCTTCACGAAGTCTCCACGAGTTCTCAACGAGGCGTGAAGGACTTCGTGGCCAGCTGAAACGCCTCCACGTACTTCGGCAGCTCGTCGAGGATTTCGCGGAGCCTGGCCTCGGGTCCGGTGTAGTCCGGGTCGGCGAGCAGGGCGTGACCGAAGGCCAGCGTGCGCCGAAGCTCGGTGATGCGTGCTTCGGCCTCGTCGGCGTCGAGCACCAGCCCGCCGTTCTGGGCGAGGTTGAGCAGGACATCTCCGGCGAACAGCTCCTGATCCTGACTCACCGGCACAGCATGCACAGCCGCGCATACCCGCCACCAGCGCCGGACGACACTTTGCCCCTGCGAACGTCCGGGTTTGCCCACTCGCCCGTCACCCCACACGGTGGGTGCCCGGTCGATTGCGAAGCCCACATCGGCGCCACTAGGCTTTCCGCTGAGCAGGACCCCTTTTTTCGGCAGTCGGACGCACAGGCGGCAGGTCATGGACGAGGTTTCCTCGCTGACGGTGCGGCTGCTGGGCGGCCCCCCTGCCCGGTCCGACGCCGGCGAGATCGCCCTCGGGCCGGCTCAGCGGCAAGCGGTGTTCGCCGTGCTCGCCCTGCACGCGGGTCAGTTCGTCTCCCGCAAGGAGCTCATCGACGCCGTCTGGGGCGAGCGGCCGCCGGACAGCGCCACCGGCATCGTGTACACCTACATCTCCGCGCTGCGCCGCGCGCTGGAGCCGGTGGGCGAACCGCTCGTCGCCAGCCGCGCCGGTTACCGCCTCGACCTGCCGAAGCAGCAGGTCGACGTCCATGTCTTCGAAGCCGAGCTGGAACACGCCCGCGCGCATCGGCTCGCCGGCGCGCACCAGCGGGAGCTGGAGTCGCTTCGCTTCGCGCTCGGGCAGTGGCGGGGGTCCGCGCTGGACGGGATCCCCGGCCCGTTCGCCGAGACCCAGCGCGCCCGGCTGGGCGAACTGCGCATGAGCGCGCTCGAACGCCAGGCCGAGGTCGCGCTGCACCTCGGCGGCTACCGCGAACTCGTGGACGAGCTCACGGTGCTGGTCGAGCGCCATCCGCTGCGCGAAGGCCTGCACCGCATGCTGGTCACCGCGTTGTTCCGGGCGGGCAGGCAGGCCGAGGCGGTGGCCGCGTTCGACCGCGCCCGCGAGACGATCATCGAGCAGTCCGGCCTCGAACCCGGCCCGGAACTGCTGGCGCTGCGGCAACGCGTCCTGGACGACGATCCGTCGCTGCATCACCGCGACCAGCCGGAACGGCACCGGCCGCCCGGACGGCCGTCCCTTTTCGCCGGCCGCGGGTTCGAACTCGCCCGGCTGCGACGGCACCTGTCCGTCCTGCTGAACGAAGGCCGCGGCGGGACGGTCTGGCTGGACGGCGAGGCGGGCAGCGGCAAGACCACGCTTCTGGCGGAGGCCCTCGCCTCGGTGGGAAGCCGCACGCGCTGGGTCACGGCCGACGAACTGACCAGCGCGGTCCCGCTGAACCTCATCGCCGACAGCCTCGGCGGCCAAGCACTCGACGATCTCGGCAAAACGGTCACCGAACTGTGCGAAGACGGGCCGCTGGTGCTCGTCTTCGAAGATCTGCACTGGGCCGACGAGGAAAGCCTGCTCGCCTGGCAGCGGCTTCACCGGTTCACCGCGCGGCTGCCGCTGCTGCTGGTCGGTTCGGCGCGCCCGCTCCCCCGGCGCGGCCTGCTCGACCTCCTCCGCTCGGGGCTCGACGGCGAGATCGTCTCGCTGCCGCCGTTCGACGCCCCGGCCGTCGCCGCGCTCGCCGAGGAGACCCTGGCCAGGGACCCCGGCCGGGACTTCCTCGAATTCGCCGCCGAGTACACCGCCGGGAACGTCGGCTACCTGTGCGAACTGTTCGCCGATTTCGCCGGCGGCCGGGAGACGACCACCGCGCCGCACAGCCGGATCGCCTCGATCGTGGAAGCTCAACTCGCCACGCTTTCCTTGGCCTGCAAGCGAACACTGAACTCGGCCGCGCTGCTCGGCTCGTCGTTCACGGTCGCCGAACTCGCGGACGTCACCGGCCGCGAACCGACAGCGGTCGAAGAGGCGCTCGCCGCGCGCGTGCTGGAATCCGAGGGAGAACGCCTGCGGTTCCGCGTCCCGCTGGTGGCTTCGGTCTTCGCCGCGAACACCCCGCCCGCCATCCGCGCCGTGCTGCACCAGGAGATCGCCGCGACCATGGCGGATTCCGGCGCGCCCGCGGACCGGGTCGCCGAGCAACTGCTCCAGGCGGGCGACGAACTGACGGCGCCCTGGATCCCGCGATGGGTGCTCGGCAACGTCCGCGCGTTGCCGGCCGGACCCGCCGTCGAGCTGCTCCATTTGCTTTCCCGCCAACGGAATCTCACCGAGGAGCAGCATCAGGACCTGGCGGGCGAACTCGCCGCGCTGCTGCTGCCCGGAACGGACACCGTGCCGTCCTTGCCCGCCCAGCCCTGGTGCACGCCGCTGCACGCGCTCGCCCGGGTGCGCGACCGGACCACGCCGACGACGTCCTAAACTGCGGGGACACAGTAGTGATCCGGCCACTTTCGGTGCATGACGAGAAACGGAGCCGGCGTGACGAACGGGCTGCGCGTCGAGCTGCTCGGGCCGCCTCGTGCCTGGCTCGAAGACGTCGAGCTGAAGCTCGGGCCCGCCCGTCAGCGCGCGGTTTTCGCCACCCTGGCGGCGCGCCGCGGCCAGGCGATCTCGCTCGGCGAACTGATTTCGAGCGTCTGGGGCGAGTCGGCACCCGCCAGCGCCACCGGCAGTGTCCACACCTACGTCTCCGGCCTGCGCGGGGCGATCCGCAAGGCGGGCGGCGACGCGCACGAAATGCTGCGTTCGTCCGGATCGAGTTACGCCCTGCGGCTGGACCGCGAGTCGCTCGACGTCCACCGGTTCGAACAGGACGCCGCCGCGGCCAGGAGACTGCTCGCCCACGCCGACCAGCGTGGCGCGGCCGCGCGGCTCACCACCGCGCTCGGGGTCTGGCGCGGCGAGGCCTATTCCGGCGTACCTGGCCCGTTCGCGGAGGCGGAACGCGTCCGCCTGACCGAACTCCAGCTGACCACCACCGAGCTGCGCGCCACCGCGCTGCTCCGCCTCGGCGACCACCGCGAACTGGTGGCCGAGCTGACCGCGCTGGTGCGGCGGCATCCGTTGCGCGAGTCCCTGCACGAGACGCTCATGCGTGCCCTGCACGCCAGCGGGCGCCAGATTGAGGCGCTCGCCGCGTACCGCGAGGCCAGGCGAATACTCCGGGACGAGCTCGGCGTCGAACCCGGCGCCCCGCTGCGTGACCTGCACCAGCGCATTCTGAGCGGCACAGAAAAGCCGGTCACCGACGCGAAACCGGCCCCGATCCGGGTCGTGCCGCCGCCGGTGGCCAAGGCGATCGAACGTGGCGGCCAGAGCCGGCTGCCCGGCCGGAACCGGCAGGTCGAACGGCTGGACGGGTTCGTCACCGACGTGCTCGCCGGCCGCGGCCGTCCGGTCTGGCTCGAAGGCGAACCGGGCATCGGCAAATCGGAGCTGCTGATCGCCGGGCTGTCGGGTGCCGCGGCACGCGGCTGCCAGCTCGCCTGGACCGCGGCCGACGAGCTCCAGCAACGCTTCCCGCTGCAGGTGATCATGGAATGCCTCGGCGTCCACCACGGTGCGGCGGATCCGGCCAAGGCCAAGCTGGCCGGTGAGCTGCATGCCGAGCCCGCGCACGGGAACTGGGGGCCCGCCGACCCGATCCTGTCCACTGTGGACAAGCTGCTGGCACTGGTCGACGACACCTGCGCGGCGGGCCCGCTGGTGCTGGTGATCGACGACCTCCACTGGGCCGACGAGGCCAGTGTGCTGCTGTGGCAGCGACTGGCCGCCGCCACCCGCCAGCTGCCGTTGCTGCTGGTCGCCGCCACGCGTACCGGGCACGGCCGCCGGGACCTCGCCCGGCTGCGCCGCGGGGTCGAGGCGAGGGACGGCGAGATCATGCCGGTCGAGGTGCTGAGCGACGACGAGATCGCCGCCGTGTTCGAAGTGGTGCTGGGGGCCAAGCTGGGGCCGAGCCTGCGTCCGCTGGTCCGGCGTGTGGCCGGGAACCCGCTCTACGCCAGGGAAATCGCGCACGACCTGGTGCGCACCGGCTCGCTGCTGATCAAGGCGGGCGTGGCCGAGGTGACGCTGGACGGCACCGAGAACGCGCCGCGGTCACTGCTCGCCGCGGTGGCCCGCACGCTGGGCTGCCTCGATCCGGCCACGACCGAGATCCTGCGCACCGCCTCCCTGCTGGGCGCGGAATTCGCCGTCGAGGACCTCGCCACGCTGGCGGGCAAGAGCCCGCTGGAGGTGCTGCGGAAGCTGGAACCGGCCACCACCGCGGGCGTGATCGAGTACGCCGGTGACAAACTCGCCTTCCACCATCCGTTCCAGCGACAGGCGCTCTACGGCGGCATCGCCGAACCGGTCCGCGCCGCGCTGCACCGGCGTGCCGCCGAGTCGCTCGCGCGGGCGGGCGCGCCGGTCAAACGGGTCGCCGAGCAGCTGGCCGCCGGGCCGGTGCCGTTCGACCCGTGGCTGGCGGGCTGGCTCACCGCCAACCACGTCGCGGTGTCCAACCGTGCCCCGCATATCGCGGCCGATCTCCTCCGCGGCGCGCTCGACAGCACGGTGCCCACCCGAGAACAGCGGGGAACGCTGATCGCCGCGCTGGTGCGGGTGCTGTTCCGTCTCGAACAGGCGCCGGAGACCGAAGCCGAGCAGGCGGTGAAGACCGTCGAAGACAAGGCGGATCTGGCGCAGATGCGGCATTTCCTCGCAGCACTGCGCTACCGCCGGGGCGACACGCCCGGCGCGATCGAGGCACTCGCCGACACCGCGGACGATCCATCGATACCGGAACTGTGGCGCACCAGCACCCGGACGCTGCTCGCCAACTTCCGGCGCGGCACCCTCGACGATCTCGACGAGACCGAACGGATCGCGCGGCGCCTGCACACCGAAGCCGTCGAGGCGGGCGAACGCTATCCCGCCGCGCACGCGCAGCAGACGTTGTGGCTCGTGCACTCGATCCGCCGCGAGCACGACCGGGCGTTGACCGCGATCGACGCCGCGCTCGAGACCACCGGCGACCAGGCCGAGCTGGCGACCCTGCGCTTCGACCTGCTCGACAACCGCCTCTTCACCCTGCAGAACCTCGACCGGCTCGCCGAGGCCGACGCGACGCTGCACACCGGATACGAGACGGCGGCCCGGCACGGCCTGCCGACCGGTCCGCAGGTTTCGGCGGCCGTGCACTACTACTGGACCGGCCGCTGGGACGAGGCGCTGGCCGAACTGGACTCGGTCACCGAGGACGGCCCGGCGATCACCTTCTACGGGGTGCGTGAGCCGGGCGCCGCCGCGCTGTTGCTGCACGGGGTCGCCGCCCTCATCGCGGGCCACCGGGGCGAACGCGTCTCCGTCCGCGCCCATCTGGAAGCCGCCGAGGCGCATTCGCCGTCGAACTCGTCCGAGCGCGAGAGCTGCGACTTCTACCTCGCCGCCCTGGCGATGGCCGCCGAACAGCGCGGCGCGCTCGACGACGCGCTACGGCTGATCGCGCCGGTGCTGCGCCCCGACTACGCCCGGATGATGCTGCGCCACCAATGGCTTCCCGACGTCGTCCGCGTCGCGCTCGCGGCCGGGAACGACACCGTCGCGCGGGAGGCACTCGCCGTCTGCGCCGAAGAGGCGAGCCAGGAGACCGTGCCCGCCAGGGCCGCCGCGGCCGCCGCCCGATGCCGCGCGCTGATCGACGGCGATCCCGAAGGCATGCTGTCCGCGGCCGATCACTACCGCGAGGTCGGCCGCCCGACCGAACTCGCCGCCGCGCTGGAGGACGCCGCCGAACTGCTCGGCCGCGCCGGCTACCTCGAAGCGGCCACCCGCTCGCTCACCGAGGCGTGTGAGGTGCTCGGGCCAGTGGGCGCCACCTGGAGCATCCGTCGCGCGGAAAACCGGCTGCGCCGCTACGGCGTGCTGAGCCGCGCCGAACGCGGACCCCGGCACAGCGGCGCGTTGTCGCCACTGGAACTGCGGGTCGCGCGGCTGGTGGCGGCGAAACTGTCCAATCCCGAGATCGCCGCGGAGCTGAGCCTGCCGAGGAGGACGGTGCAGTCGCTGGTGTCGAGGGTGCTGACCAAACTGCACGCGGATTCCCGGCTGACCGTCGGCGATCAGCTGCCAAGACGGCTCGCGTGAAGGCGATGACACAGACGGCTCGCGTGAAGGCGATCATCACCGTACGACCGAGGAGAACCATGACCCGCGTGCTGGCCGGCTTGACGGCCGTCGTGCTGCTGCTCACCGGCTGTTCGGGCGCGCCGGAACCCGGCGACCCGATCAAGCTCACCGTCGCCACCTTCGGCGAGTTCGGATACGAGAAACTCTTCGACGACTACGAGAAGGCGCATCCGGGCATCACCGTCGAGGGCCGGGTCGCCGACTTCGAAACGCACCACCGGCAGCTCGCCACCGGCCTCGGCGCCGGACGCGGCAGCGCGGACGTCGTCGCGATCGAGGAGCAGTACCTCCCCAAGTTCCGCCAGTCCACGGACAAGTTCACCGATCTGTCCGAATTCGGCGCGCAGGGTCTTCGCGAGCAGTGGCCCGCCTGGAAATGGGACCAGGGCACCGCGGACGGCGGGAAGTTCGTGATGGGCCTCGGCACCGACATGGGCAGCCTCGCCCTCTGCTACCGTCGCGACCTGTTCGCGAACGCCGGCCTGCCGACCGACCGCGATCAGGTGGCCGCGCTGTGGCCGACCTGGGAGAAGTTCGCCGAAACCGGGGAGCGGTTCAGCGCCAAGGCGCCGGAAGACGTCAAATTCGCCGACTCGGCGGGCACGATCTACACGGCGATGCTCAACCAGGCGGAGGAGAACTACTTCGCCAAGGACGACACGTTCGTCGCGGACAAGAACCCCAACGTACGCAAGGCATTCGAGCTGGCGGGCGGGATGGCGCTGAAGAAGGAGACGGCGGCGGTCACCACGTTCACGCAGCCGTGGACGGTGGCGATCAAGCAGAGCCGGTTCGCCGCCATCACCTGTCCCGCGTGGATGCTCACCCAGATCGAAGAGGCGGGCGGACCGGAACTGGCGGGCAAATGGGACGTCACCGCGGTTCCCGGCAAGGCGGGCAACTGGGGCGGCTCGTTCCTGACCGTGCCGAAGCAGGGCGCGCACCGCAAAGAGGCCTACGACCTCGCCGTCTGGCTCACCGCGCCCGAACAGCAGAAACGGATCTTCCTGGAAAGCGGGCTGCTGCCCAGCGCGCTCGGCGCCTACCAGGACAGTGCCGTGCTTTCCCACACCAGCAAGTACTTCGGTGACGCGCCGGTCGGCAAGATCTTCGCCGCCTCCGCCGAAGCGCTGCGGCCGAACTACCGCGGGCTGCGTGACGGCGAGGTGCGGCCCGTGTACGGCCACGCGCTCGGCCGCGTCGAGGAGGGAAGGCAATCGCTCGACGAGGCATGGAACCAGGCTTCGACGGAGGGCCGCGCCGCGGCCGCCAAATGAGCGAGGACGGCGTGACACGCGGGTTTCCGGCCGGGTTCCGCTGGGGCACGGCGACGGCGGCGTACCAGATCGAAGGTTCGACGACGGCCGACGGCCGCGGACCGTCCATTTGGGACACTTTCACCGCGCGGCCCGGCCGGGTGCTCGACGGTGCCACCGGCGAACCGGCGTGTGACCACTACCGGCGCTATCGCGAGGACATCGGCCTGCTGAGCGGACTCGGCGTGCCGTACTACCGCTTCTCCGTCGCGTGGTCGCGGGTGATGCCGGACGGCCGCACGAGCGAACCCCGCGGCCTCGCCTTCTACGATCGCCTTGTCGACACGGTGCTGGAGCACGGGATCACCCCGATGGTGACGCTCTACCACTGGGATCTGCCGGAGGCACTGCAAGCGGAAGGTGGCTGGCCCGACCGCGATCTCGCGGACCGTTTCGCCGACTACGCGCTGACCGTCCACAAAGCACTCGGCGACCGCGTCCGGCAATGGACCACGATCAACGAGCCGTTCTGCGCCGCCTTCATCGGCTACGGCAACGGCGACCACGCGCCGGGTATCCGGGACGAGGGCGCGGCGCTGGTCGCCGGGCACAACCTCCTGCTCGCGCACGGCCGGGCCGCGCAGGCGTTGCGGACATGCGGCGGCGACCAGGAAGTGTCCATCGTGCTCAACTTCGCCCCGGTGCTGACCGACGTGGACGACGCCGCGCACCGAGAGGCCGCGCGCAAATTCGACTTCCTGCACAACAGGTTCTTCCTCGATCCCCTGCTCGGCCGCGGCTATCCGCCCGAACTGCTGGCGGATCTGGCGCATCTCGGCACACTGGAACCGGCGATCGCCGACGGCGACCTGGAGGTCATCGCGCAGCCGCTGGACGTCCTGGGCGTCAACTACTACGCGCCGGCCCGCGCCGTGCCGCTCGACGACCCCGAGGCCGACAGCAACTGCCCGCTACCCGGCCTGCGCGGGATGGACGTCCAGCGACCACGCGGCGAACTGACCTCGCTCGGCTGGGAGCAACGGCCGTCGTCGTTCACCGATCTGTTGCTGTGGCTGAACGAACACTGCTCCGGCCTGCCTCTCGTGATCGCCGAGAACGGCGCCGCGTTCGAGGACGAGGTCGTCGACGGGCGCGTGCACGACGTAAAACGCGTGCGGTACTTCGCCGAACACCTCGCCGCCGTGCACGACGCGATCGAACAGGGCGCCGACGTCCGCGGCTACATGGCCTGGTCGCTGCTGGACAACTTCGAGTGGGCCATGGGGTACACGCAGCGGTTCGGGCTCGTGCACGTCGACTTCGAGACGCAGGAACGGGTGCTCAAGGACAGTGCCCGGTTCTACGCGGACGTGGTGGCGCGCAACGGGCTTCAGGCGTTCTGAAGGGCTGATCCCGTTGTTGCCGAAAATCGGCGACGCTCCGGCATCCGGAAACTGTCGGTGGTCGGCCGTATGTTCTCTGTGTGGACACACGCAACGCCACTGTGGCGCTACTCAAGGAAATCACCTCTTCTGATGCGTTGAAGGAGGTCAATGTCGCGCTGGATTCGTTGGAGGACAAGGATGCTGTCGACGCTGCCGTGGCGGCGTCGGAGGGAATCGCACGACTGGAAGCGGTCCGTTTCCGGGCTCTCGCGCAACTGAACCGTCACCGCGACGGCGCGTCCAGTGTGACGCAGGAAGTCGCGTTCGCTCTGTCTGTTGTGGACGGTCACGCGGCCGGCCTGGTCTCCACGGCGGCGGCGTTGACCACCCGGCTGCCACGGACACTGGGGCTCCTGGATCGCGGGCAGGTGGGCGGCTACGAGGCGATGAAGGTCGCCACGGCCACCGCGTGGCTGTCCGACGACGACGCACGTGCGGTGGACGAGGTACTGGAAGACCGGCTACCGGGCAGGAACTCGGAACAGATCCGGAAAGCGGCGAACCACGCGGCGATGATGGCCGACCGCGACGGGGCGGGTCTTCGGACCGAACGCCACCGCGCCGGGCGGCGGTTGTCGATCCGGCAGGGCGAGACCGGGGTCGCCTCGATCGAGGTCGAAGACGGCCCCGTGGAGAAAGTCGCCGCCGCCTACACCCGGATCGACCGCGAAGCACGCGCCCTCAAGACCGGCGACGAGACCCGCACCCTCGACCAGCTCCGCGCCGACGTCGCCCTCGATCTCCTGCTCAGTGGTCAAGGCGGCAAGAGTGAACGGTGCGAAGTGTTCCTCTACATGGATCTCGACACCTATCTGGGAGTGAACGAGGATCCCGCCGAGCTGGCCGGGCACGGCCACATCCCGGCCTCGCTGGCCCGGCACATCGCGTCCGGGGCGGACACCGTGCTGCGCCGGATCATCACCGACCCGCTCTCCGGACAGGTCCTGGATCTGGGCCGGGACCGGTATCGGCCCACCGCCGGCTTGGGCGAGTTCGTGCGGGTACGCGACCGGGAATGCCGAAGACCCGGCTGCCACCGCGTCGCCCAAGCCTGCGACCTTGACCACTCGCTGCCGTGGCAACACGGCGGCCACACCAGTGACACCGAACTGATCGACCTCTGCCGCCGCGACCACCGCCTCAAAGACGAACCCGGCTGGGTCTACCGGCTGGCTTCCGATGGGACCCTCACCATCACCACGCCCACCGGGCGGAGCTACGACAGCACACCACCGCCACTGCACGAACCCCGCGCCGAGGAACCACCGCCGTTCTGAGCCGTCGCCGGAAAACGACCATGACCCCGAGCCCGCACCGAACGGCAGTGGCCTCATTGCCAAAATACGACCATGACCCCGAGCCCGCACCGAACGGCAGTGGCCTCATTGCCGAAATACGACCATGGCTCGATCACGGCTGGAATCCACTCATGGTCTCGCAGAGGTGCCTGGCGTGACCACGCTCTGGCCTGGCAGTGGCTGCGAAACCACTCGCTGCCTATCGACATCACCGAAAAACGGCAACGGCCCGCCTGTCTGACCGAACCCAGGCGCTCAACGTGACCGCGAATCAGCCCTGTGGCGCGCCCCCGCATGACGCCGTCGACCACCCTCCTGGCCAGCACGATCACGGGCAGCACGCCGATCGTGGCCGCGGCCGGCGTCAACGAGTAGATGGAACCATCACCACGCCCACAGGGCGGAGTTACGACAGCACACCGCCGCTACTGCACGAACCCCGCGCCGAGGAACCACCTCCGTTCTGAGCCGTCGCCGGAATACGGCCACCGCTCGACCGCGACCGGAACCCACTCACGGTCTCGCAGAAGTGCCCGGCGCGACCACCTGGCAGTAGCAGCGGAACCACTCGCAGCCATCGACATCGCCAAAAAACGGCAACAGCCCGCCTGCCACCCCGAACCCAGGCGCTCAACGCGACCGCGAACGTCGTCAGCCCCGTGGCGCGCCACGCATCACACCGTCGACCACCTTCCTGGCCAGCACGATGAACAGCACGATCACGGGCAGCACGCCGATCGTGGCCGCGGTGAGCATCAGCGAGTAGTCGGTGAAGTAGCCGCTCGCCAGCCGCGACAGCGCCACCTGGACGGTGGGATGCGCGTTGGGGTCGAGCACGATCAACGGCCAGAAGAAGTCGTTCCACGCCGTCATGAACGTGAGCATCCCGAGCACGGCGGCCTGAGGGCGGACGGCGGGCAGGGCGACGCTCCAGAACAGCCGCACCGTCGAACAGCCGTCGACTCGGCCGGCGTCGAGCAGTTCGCCGGGGATCGCCTCCTCGCACGCCTGCCGCATCCAGAACACGCTGAAGGCGCCGACCAGCCCCGGCACGATCACCGCCTCCAGCCGCCCGTACCAGCCGAGTTCGCCGACTACCAGGTAGAGCGGGATCACCCCGAGCTGGGCGGGCACCATGGCGGTGCCGATGACGACCAGGAAGAGTGAGTCGCGGCCGGGGAAACGCAGACGCGCGAAGGCGAATCCGGCCATGCTGGAGAGCAGCACGTTCGACACGGTCACCGTGCCGGCGACGATCAGCGAGTTCTGCATCGCCAGCCAGAAATCGACGGTGTCGAAGACCTTGCCCACGTTCTCGATCAGGTTGCCGCCGGGCAGCAGCGGCGGAGTCGTCTCGCCGAGCGCGGAATTGTCCTTCGAGGACACCACGAACGACCAGTACAGCGGGAAGATCGACGCGACGGCGACGGCGAGCAGCAGCCCGTAGGCGACGAATCCGGTCCGTTCCCTCGCCGCCACGGTCACTCACCGCCCCGCATGCGGCGCACGAGCGAGAAGTTGACCAGCGCGAAGCCGGCCGAGAACAGGAAGAGCAGCCACGCGATGGCCGCCGCGTATCCGGCGTCGAATTCGCCGAACCCCTTCTCGTACAGGTACATGGCGAGCGTCTGGAACTGGCGGTCGGCGCCGCCGGTGCCGTTGGTCCCGGTGTCGTCGAACAGCTGCGGCTCGGCGAACAACTGCAGCCCGCCGATGGTCGAGACGACGACGGTGAAGGCGATGGTCGGGCGGATCGCGGGCACGGTGATCGACCAGAAGGTCCGCCAGCGCGAAGCACCGTCGAGCATGGCGGCGTCGTAGCGTTCCTGCGGCACGGACTGCATGGCCGCGAGGTAGAGCAGCGCGTTGTAGCCGGTCCAGCGCCACGTCACCATCACGCTGATCGCGACGTGCGCGGCGAACCGGTCCGTCCGCCAGTCCACCGGGTCGAGCCCCACCAGGCCCAGCACCCAGTTGACGACGCCGTAGTCCTCGGCGAAGAGCTGGCTGAACACCAGCGCCACCGCGACCACCGAGACGACGTTGGGCAACAGCACACTGGCCCGCCACAGGGTCCGTGCGCGCAACGGGCGGTCGAGGAGTGCCGCGAGCCCGAGCGCGGCCAGCAGTTGCGGGACGGTCGAAAGGACGAAGATGCTGACCGTGTTGAAGAGCGCGTTGTAGAACTTCGGATCCTGGAGCAGGACGGCGAAGTTGCCGAGACCGGCGAACCCGGTGTCACCGTTGACCAGATGCCAGTGGTGCAGCGCCACCCAGGCGGTGTAGAGCAGCGGGAAGAGACCGAACACGCCGAACAGGACGTAGAACGGCGCGGTCATCAGATATCCGGCGAGCCGCTCGCCCGTACGCGTCAACCGGTGATCACCTTGACACCTGCCCGGGTGATCTCGTCGGCCGGCACCACAGTCCGTCGCGCTGCCGCTCTTCGGCGTAGAACGCCTCACGGGGACCCGAGGCGTGCCCGGCGGGCCTCCAGGAAGGCCCGTTCGGTGTCGTTGGTGGCCAAGGCGATCGCCTCGTCGTAGGCGGCGATGGCTTCCGAAGCCCGGCCGAGGCGGGCGAGCAGGTTCGCGCGGGTGGCGGGCAGATGATGGTAGCCCGGCAGATCCAGCTCGGCGATCCCGTCCAGTGCCGCCGCCGGGCCGTGCACCTCGGCGACGGCGACCGCGCGGTTGAGCGCGACGACCGGCGTCGGGGTGAGCCGCCACAGCCGGTCGTAGAGCGCCAGCACCTGCGTCCAGTCGGTCGACGGTCCGTCCGTGTGCACGGCGTTGATCGCGGCCTGCACCTGGTAAGGGCCCGGCCGGTCGACGCGGAGGCATCGCCGCACCAGTTCGTGCCCCTCGGCGATCAGTTCCCGGTTCCACAAGGACCGGTCCTGATCCGCGAGCACCACCAGCTCACCGGAAGGCCCCACCCGCGCCGGCCGGCGCGCTTCGGTGAGCAGGAGCAGCGCCAGCAGCCCGAGCACCTCCGGTTCGTCCGGCATCGACTCGGCGAGCGCTCTCGCCAGGCGAATCGCCTCCAGGCAGAGGTCCGTCCGCAGCAAGTCGCCCGACGTGGACGTGTACCCCTCGTTGAACACCAGGTACAGCACGGTGAGCACGGAGCCCAGCCGATCGGGGAGCTCGTCGTCCCGCGGCACCCGATACGGGATGCCCGCGTCGCGGATCTTCTTCTTCGCGCGGACGATCCGCTGGGAGACGGTCGCTTCCGGGACGAGGTACGCCCGCGCGATCTCCCCCACTCCCAGCCCGCCGAGCAGCCGCAGGGTGAGCGCGGTCCGCGCGAGCGGCGAAAGCGCCGGATGACAGCAGGTGAAGATCATGCGGAGCTGGTCGTCACGCACCGGCCCGGCCTCGGCAGGTTCCTCCGGCTGGTGCAGCAGCAAGGCCTGCGCGTGCCGTGCCTCGCGGGTGGATTCCCGGCGCAGGCGGTCGATCGCCCGGTTGCGGGCGGTGGTGACGATCCAGCCGCCCGGGTTGGGCGGTGGCTCGGCCCACTTCTCGACCGCGGTCGCGAACGCGTCCTGAACCGCCTCCTCGGCGAGCGAGATGTCGCCGAGGAGGCGGGTCAGGGTGGCCACGCACCGGCCGTACTCCGCCCGGTAGATCCCGTCGAAATCCATCGACGTCAACGCCGCGGGTCGCCGAACGGCCGCACTTCGATCGGCTGCCCGCAGGCGAGCGCGCATTTCCCGGCCCAGGCCAGCGCTTGGTCGAGGTCCTCGACCTGGATCACCCAGAACCCGCCGAGCTGTTCCTTCGTTTCGGCGAACGGCCCGTCGGTGATGGTGGTCGTGCCGCCTTCGGGGCGGACGACCGTGGAGACGTCCGAGTGCTCCAGGCCGCCCACGAAGACCCAGGACCCGGCGGCCTTCATCTCGTCGGTGACCTTGCCCGTCCTGGCCATCATCGCCAGGACTTCGTCCTCGGGTGCGTCCCGTGTGCTCTCGTCGAGCTGGACGGCGAGCAGGTACTGCCTCATGACTGACCCCTTCGACGGCTCAGGAGATCATTCCACGGTGACGGACTTCGCGAGGTTCCGCGGCTTGTCGATGTCGTGGCCGAGGATCAGCGCGGCGTGATAAGCCAGCAGCTGCAACGGGATCGTGAGCAGGATCGGGTCGAGTTCCGGCTCCGAACGCGGGACGACGAACCGCGGCACGTCGAGATCGCCGAAGTCCACGTCGTCGTGGGTGATCGCCAGCACCTGGCCCTTGCGTGCCTTGATCTGCTGCATCGCGGCCAGGTTGCGGTCGGCGAGGTCGTCGGACGGCACGATCGCGACCGTCGGCAGCTCCTCGTCGATCAGCGCGAGCGGGCCGTGCTTGAGCTCCGAGGTCTGGTAGGCCTCCGCGTGCCGGTACGAGATCTCCTTGAACTTCTGCGCGCCCTCCCGCGCCACCGGGAAGCCGCGGACCCTGCCGATGAAGAACAGGCTCCGCGCGTCCGCGCAGATCTTGGCGTGCTCGGCGATCTGTGCCTCTGCCTCGACGATCTCCGCGACCTGCTTCGGCAACGCGCGGAGCGCCGCGACGATCCGCTGTCCGTCCGCATTGGACAGATCGCGGACCCGGCCGAGCGCCAGCGCGATCATCGCGAAACCGACGGCCATGTTGGTGAGCGCCTTGGTCGAAGCGACGGCGATCTCCGGACCGGCGTGCAGGTACAGGCCACCGTCGCAGGCCCGCGCGATCGTCGAACCGACGACGTTCACGAGGCCGACCACCCGGCCGCCCTTACGCTTGACCTCTTCCACGGCGAACGCGGTGTCCGCCGTCTCGCCGGACTGGCTGACCGCGATGTAGAGCGTGTCCGCTTCGATGATGGGGTTGCGGTAGCGGAACTCGGACGCGGCCTCCGCGTCGGCCGGGACCCGCGCCAGGTCCTCGATCATGGTCGCGCCGATCTGGCCCGCGTAGTACGCCGAGCCGCAGCCGAGGATCTTCACCCTCGCGAAACCACGCAGGTCACGGGGAGTCAGATTCAGACCGTCCAAACGGGACACTCCGAACCGGTCGTCGAGACGGCCGCGGATCATGCGCTCCAGGCATTCCGGCTGCTCCTGGATCTCCTTGTACATGTAATGCTTGTGCCCGCCGAGGTCGAGGTCGTCGGCCTGGATGTCGATCGCCGTGGCGGCCTTGCCGGTGTCGCTCTCGTCGACGGTGAAGGTGCGGTAGCCGGTGGCCGAGACGCTGGCGAACTCGCCGTCGTCGAGGTGCACCACCTGCGAGGTGTGCCGGACCAGCGCGGACAGGTCGCTGGCCACGAACATCTCGCGGTCGCCGACGCCGATGATCAGCGGCGAACCGTTCCGCGCGACCACGACCCGGTCGGGGTGTCCGGTGTCGGTCACGGCGATCGCGTAGGTGCCGGTGACGCGCGAGACGGCCTCGACGACCGCGTCTTCGAGGGTCTTCGCGCCCGACCTCGCGATGAGGTGGGCGAGCACCTCGGTGTCGGTCTCCGACGTCAGCGTCACCCCTGCCTGCGTGAGCTGCTCGCGCAGGGCGTCGGCGTTGTCGATGATCCCGTTGTGCACCACCGAGATCCTGCCGTCCTCGGAAACGTGCGGATGGGCGTTGGCCTCGGTCGCCGGACCGTGCGTCGCCCACCTCGTATGCCCGATGCCGACCTTGCCCGCGAGCCGTTTGGGCAGGGCCGCGGTCAGATTCCGCACCCGTCCCACGATCCGGTGCACCTGGGCGCCCTTACCGCCCAGGACGGAGATCCCGGCCGAGTCGTAGCCGCGGTACTCCAGCCGTGTCAGCCCCTCGATCAGGATCGGGGCGGCGTTCTGGCCGCCGATGTAGCCGACGATTCCGCACATGACGAGTCAACCTCACAAAAGAAACGGACGGGCGTGGTCCGTCAGCCGTAGACGATGCGGCGCAGTTGCCGCTCGGACAGGTCGGGAGGCGCGACGAGACGACGGCTCAGTTCGACGGCGATCCGGGGGAAGATCTCGGGATTCTTCCCGCCCTCGGCCTGCAACCGGGCATGCCGCTCCCGGACGTACTGCTCGACCGGCTGCCGGTAGAACGCCAGGACGTCCTCGACGACACGGGCGGCGATGGCCGTCGACAGACCCGTCGACAAGGCCACCTGCTCGACGATGTCCGCGTCCTCCACGGAGCCCATCATGCACATCGGGGCCCCGAAACGCCAGTTCTTGCCCGAAATCGGGCAAGAACTGCGAGTCAGTGGTCTCGAATCGCCGTCACCAGGCCGGTGACGAGGTCGGCCCGCTCCACCATCGACTCGACCAGCAGATACTCGTGATCAGCGTGCGCACCACCGCCGACGGCGCCCAGCCCGTCGAGGGTCGGGACGCCGATCGCGGCGGTCAGGTTGCCGTCGCTCCCACCGCCGACGGCCACCCCGGCGACTCCGGGCAGTAGCCGTTCCGCGACGGCGAAGAGGTCCGCGGCGGCCGATTCGGGCATCGGCGGCCGGTGGATCCCGCCCCGCACGACGATTTCCGCCCCTGCGAGGCGCGGGGTCAGCGCGGCGAACCCCGCTTCGACGCGGTCCTTCTCCGCGGCGGACTCGACCCGCACGTCGACCACGACGGTCGCGGAGGCGGGCACGACGTTGCTCGCCGTCCCCGCCGATGCGACGGTCGGGGTGACGCTCGTCCCGAGGTCGGGCCTGCCGAGCGCGACGATGTCCAGTACCTGATGCGCGGCTTCGGTCAGCGCGTTCACGCCGGCCTCCGGTTCGAGGCCGGCGTGCGACGCCCGGCCGGTGATGACGACCTCGAACGTGCCGCAGCCCTTGCGGGCGATCTTGAGCCCGCCGCCGTCGGCCGCTCCTTCGAACACCAGCACCGTGCCGCACGCGCGGGCACGTTCCTCGATGAGCGCCCGGGATTCGTGCGAGCCAGTTTCCTCGTCGGCCGTCACCAGGATCTCGACGCCGGTCAGATCGTCGAGCGCCGCCAGGCCGTGGATCGCCTGCACCAGTCCGCCGAGCATGTCGAACACCCCCGGTCCGGTCACCCGGCCGCCGGACACCGCGAACGGGCGGCGCGCCAAGGTACCGATCGGGAACACGGTGTCGTGATGCCCCAGGATCAGCACGCGCGGCTCACCGCCGCCGGACCACCGGACGTGCGGTCCCGCCGCGCTCTCCACCAGGGCCGCCGTTCCGCCGAGACGGGTCTCGACGAGAGCGGCGACGGCCTCGGCCGAGGCCGTCAAAGCCTTGATGTCCCCCGAAGGTGACTCGATCTCGACGAGTGTCCTGAGGTCTTCGATCATCGCGTCGGCTGTCATGCGAACACTTTCGCGTATGCGCCGTCGCCGCCGCGCAGAGGACCGGGCAAACCTGCGGCTCGAATTCGCCTGAAAGTCCGGTTTTCGACCTTTGACGGTTGCCGACCGGCGCCGGACTGCGCATGCTTTGCGCCAACCCGGCGTCGGTGGGGGTGTCCATGTACCAGGAACGCGAGGTCAGACCCAGCCCGTTCCCCCGCGCGCTTTCCGAAGCGGTGGAGCATCGAGGGCTTTCCCTGTCCCGGATCCGCGCGCATCTGGCGGCGCGCGGGGTTTCCGTGGCCGAATCGACGTTGAGCTACTGGCAGCGCGGGCTCCGGCATCCGTCGACGCCGCGCTCGCTCGACGTCGTCCGCGCCCTTGAAGCGGTGCTGGGCCTGCCCGCGGACAGTCTGGTCGTCCTGATCGGCCCGCAACGGCGGCCGCCCGGCGACGACCGCAGACCCTCGTTGCCGGAGCTGCGGCAGAGCTGGGCCGAAACCTGCTCGCTGCTGGACGAACTGAGTGAACCATCCGGCGCGGTGGGAAACGCGAAGCTCGACGTCGTGACCGTCGTCGATGTGCTGACCATGACCGAGGAAGGCCGGATCTCGGAGATCGCCTCGACCATGGTGGTGCGGGCGCGGGAGCCCGGCGCGGACGGTTTCGTGGTGACCCATCAGGATGAGCCCGGCACCGACATGGAGGCCACGACGGTCTTCGCCACCGACGGTTGCCGAAGAGGCAGAGTGCGCCGAAGCGTCTCTTCGCCGGGGATGGTGTTCGAGCTCCTCTTCGACCGCGGTCTGGCCGAAGGGGAAACGCACACCTTCGCGTTCACGTTGCGTCTGGCCGCGTCGGTCCGTTCGACCTGTTTCCACCGGACGGTGCGTTCCCGCATGTCGGCGTATCTGCTGCGGATGCGCTTCGACGCCGGCGCGATCCCGGCCCGCTGCGTCAAAACCGTGCGGGAGCGGGAAGAACTGGCCCCCGTGGTCAGCGAGCCGCTGCACCCCGGGCCGGGCGCGACGGTCAGCGCCTACTTCGAGGATCTCGGCGTCGGGATAGCGGGGATCGACCTCATCTGGGAGTGAGCCGGCGTTTCCGCCACACCGCGACCAGCACGACTCCCGCCCCGGCGGCGCCGGCGGCGATCAGACCGGCCACGATCGCGACCGGCAGCCCGGTGTCGACAGGCGGGGGCACGGCCTGTGTGAAGCCGATCCCGCGATCGCGCTGGTAGTCCGATCCCGGAAGTTTGTCGGCGTAGCGGCCCCGCACTTGCCGCTGGTAGTCGGAAAGCGGGACGAACTCCCCCACCGGCGACTGCGGCATGCTCGCCTGCAAGAGCACCACACCGCCGGGGCCCAGTTCGTACCAGCCGTTGATCTGGGGTTCGTTGAGCAGGACCGAGCCGGGCTTCAGCCGCGCGCTCAAAGTCTCTTCGTCATTGCCGGAGAACACGCTCGCCGCGACCCACTTTCCCGGGCCGTCGGGCATCGCCTGCAGGGTGGCCTTCTGGCCGGAATCGGCGGTGGCCGTCACGGCGATGGAACTCAACGCACCGGCCGGTGCCCCGGCGATGCCCCTGACGAAGTCGGGATTGAGGGTGTACACCGGGACTCCCTTGTCTCCCATGGTGATCCGTTGCGGTTCGAGCTGGTGGACCTGCCGGAAGTTCGATCTCGCGAGACCGATCGCGTCGGGCTGCCCGGCAACGCGCACGGCGGCCGCGAGGTCGTCGGCCGAGGGCGGGGCGACTCCTTCGCTCGCCGTGGCGGGCGGGGTGGCGGGCAGCAACGTCGCGACGGCCACCGCGAGACAACCGGCGAACTTCCGGCAGGTCGTGTTCATGGCCGTGCCTCAGCCCTTCCGGATGTTGACGATGGTGTCGTTCCAGCGGAACTGGGCGTTGCTCCGGTACTGGTTGTAGTTCCAGGTCTTGTAGCGCGGAGAAGACGGCCACGGGTCACCGACCATGATCGACTGACTGGTCGAGTCGTAGCCGTAGATCACCTGGGCGTGGCCACCGCCGGACGTCCAATAGATCCCCGTCAGATTCAGGATCCCGGAGTCGACCTGGCTGACGACCGAGGTGAAGCCGATCGGCCCGCCCGCGTCCTGCGCGGAGAAACCGGTCCCGCGGAACCCGCGGATGATCTCAGGGATCTGGGCGGGCTGGTTCGGGCAGTACCCGGCCGACGTGCCCTTGCCCGCGGCGCAGAACTGGGCCTGGGTGGCGGTGCCGCCCTGCGAACGCTCGATGCTCGAACCGTCCGCCGCCCAGCACCATTGGTTGTACTGCTGCACCTGCTGGGTGTAGTTCAGCTGCTTGGACGCGGCGGTCGCGGCGACCGTCATCGCGGTCCCCGCCACCGGCGCGACCTCGCGCACCTGAGTGTGGGTCTGGGTCTGGATCAGGCCGTGGGACCGGTCCCAGGCGTCGCCGGGCTGCGCGAGGGCGGTGGCGGGCAGCATGCTCAGCGCGAAGACGGCGGCTCCGGTGGCCAGCGCGGCCCTCGAAAGACTCTTCACAGATGTCTCCTTTGACACGGGGATGGGGAGATCACCGTGCGCCGCCCCGGAGACAGGAACAACGCCCTCACCAGGCGCGAAGGAGCCGCTGTGATCGTTCACAGCACCAGGACGCGCTCGCGTGCCAGGAAACATCGGGTCCGTGTGCGGCGGAGCGAGGGCCGCCGCGCAAGATTCACGGCCCCTTCACAAAGGCTGTGAATCCACCACGGGCCGGGATTTGGGTGTCGCGAGGGTGGTGGGCCGGCTGCGACCCCGCAAGGTGACGTCCTCCGTCGCCTTCCACTGTGCGGCCTCGTCTTCGGCCGCCGACTCGATCGCCGTCCACGAAGCGAGCAACCGGGCTTCGACGTTCTTCGCCAGTTCGGTCAGCCGGGCGGCTTCGTTGACCGGGTCGCCGATCACCGTGTACTCGAACCGCCGCGGGTCACCGACGTTCCCGGCGACCACCTCACCCGTCGCCACGCCGATCCCGGCCGGGCATTCGGGCACCTCGGCCGCCAGCCTGCGCGAAATCGCCCGGCCCGCGGACAGCGCGAGGGTCGCGTGGTCCTCCAGCCGCACCGGTGCGCCGAAGATCGCCAGCGCGGCGTCACCGACGAACTTGTTGACCAGCCCGTGGTTGCGGTCGACCTCGTCGACCACCACCGCGAAGAACCGGTTGAGCAGGCCGACGACCTCTTCGGGCGGACGGCTCGCGGCCAGCGCGGTCGACCCGATCAGGTCGACGAACAACACCGACACCGTCCGCACCGTGCCGCCGAGTTCGGCGGAGGTGCGCATCGCCTCGATCGCGACGTCCTCGCCGACGTGCCTGCCGAACAGGTCGCGCAAACGTTCGCGTTCCGCGAGACCGGCGGCCATCCCGTTGAAGCCCGCTTGCAGCAGACCGAGTTCGGTGCCGTCGTAGACCGGGATCTCCACGGCGAAGTCACCGGCACGCACCCGGCCGAGCGCGTGCTGCACCGACCGGATCGGGTTCACCACGGCGCGGGCGGTGAACACGGTCACCAGCAGACCGAAGACCAGCACCACCAGGCCGAGCACGATGACCGAGATGGCGAGCTTCGTGGTCGACACGTCGCCGCGCGCCCACGCCAGCACCGCCGTGACCACCAGTCCGGCCACCGGCACGCCGGTGCCGAGGCACCAGAACAGCAGCATCCGGAGATTGACCCCGCCGCTGAGCCGCCGCGCCGGCGAGGTACCCGTCAGCGCCAAGGCCGCGTACGGCCGCAGGATGAACTCTCCCGCCAGATAAGCGATCGCGCAGACGACCACGCCCGCGAACGCGACTACGAGCAGTTCGGTGAGCACGACCCGCGGCTGCACCAGCGCGGCCAGCACGCCGAAGACCACGGTCGCGACGCCCCACAACACCGCCTGGACCAGCGTCAGGCGCAACGGGACCCGAAGGCTGGCCACACGCTCCTCGTCGGTCGGCGTCCGGCCGTCGGCCGCCCAGCGCAACGTCCGCAACGCGCCTCGGGTTCCCCACAGCGCGCCCACGACCACGGCGGAGACCACGTAGACGGGAACCGCGATCGCAGTGACCCGGACGAGATCGCCGGACATGCCGGGCGCGGGCATGAGCAGGGCCGCCAGCCCGACCACGACCAGCGCGCCGATGACGTTGGTCGCGATCAGCGTCCCGGTGAGCAGCCCCTGGACGCGGCGCCGCAACACGGCCGAGTCCTGATCGAGCGGACCGAGCAGCCAGGAGCCGAACGGTCCTTGCCCGCGGCCCCGAACAGTGGAGTCGTTGTCTGGTCGCACCCGTGTCCCACCCGTTCACCCCGGTTTGAGTGAACGACTGTACACCGAAGCGGACACGGTCGTCAGCGGACGGTGCCGGAGCCGATGACGACCAGCCAGGCGACCTCCGGTGTCATGGTCAGCCGCAGCTCGTTGACCACGACGTCCACATCGGACAGATCCGCCCGGAAAGCCAAGCGGCATAAGTGCCGGCTTGATTGACACGGTCGATCAAACGCCGCGCCAGATGGTGAACACGGCCCGGCCGCCGGATCGGGCCCGGGAGATCAGCCGCTCGGTGCCGTCCGTCATGTCGGGAAAGAAGAAGATGCCGAGCGCGGACTGCACGACGTCGTAGTCACCCGTGTCCCACGCCGTCGCGTCGGCCTGATGCGCGCGCAGCTGCGGCAGATCCGCCGAACGACGGCGCAACTCGCCGATCATGCCGCGACGATAACCGGTTCGCGCCCCGTGCGAACCCGCCTGCGACGGACGGCGGCAGCAGGAACCTCCATCCAGTGGGCGAATCGCGCACCGTTCCGGCCCTAGCGTGGTCGGTATGAGGAGAACCTTGCTCGGACTGCTCGGCGCGGCCGCCGTCATGGGCGCGATCGCCACCCCTGCTTCCGCGAGTCCGCTGGAGACCAGGGAATTCGTCGGCCGCGGGTCGAGCGACTTCGGCCTCGCGCTGTTCTACGCGCGCCACGACGCCAGGACCCAGGCGGAACGGGCCGGGTTCACCGACTGCGAGGAGTACTTCAAGCTGGTCATCTCGCCCTACGACGCGACGGTCTTCTGGCGCTGCACCCGCTGACACCGATCCGGCGTGCCCGAGGCTCCGAATACCGGACATGGACCAAGGAGACCTCGCCCCGGACTTCACCCTGCCCGACGACACCGGCCGGGACCGCACACTGTCGGACTTCCTGACCGTCGGCCCGGTCGTCCTGTTCTTCTACCCCGCCGCGATGACCGGGGGCTGCACCGCCGAGAGCTGCCACTTCCGCGACCTGGCCGCGGAATTCACCGCGGTCGGTGCGCACCGCGGTGAAGTTCGACGTCCACGCCGACAAGGCGCTCGCGGCCCTGCGGGAACGGACGCCCACCACCTGACCAGGCAGGTCGAGCGGGTCGGATCGCAGGTCCGTGAAGGGCTCCTTCCCTCGGCTCAGCCGGAGAAACTCGACCTTCACACCGTTCCCAGTACATGAAGGACCCCTTCCTTGCGCCTAGGTACAGGAAGGGGTCCTTCATGTACTTCAGGCAGCACGCAAGAAGCGCCGCAGGTCCCGCAGTAGGCACCTGAGAGAGGGCCTCACCAGAACCCGAATCGCCACTCACGACCCCTCGCGACACCGGGTCAGTCGGGCTGATCGGGCACTTTCCTCTCGGAAAGTGCCGCCACCACACGGGAAAGCTCGGCGGTGCCGTCGAAAAGCGCCCGCGAGCGGGCCGTGATCCCGGCGTCCCGGACGGAGAGCGCGGCCGCGACGTCCTCCAGCCGCCGGGATCGCCGCAGCTCCGGCATCAGGGCCCGAAGAGGTGCGACGCGGTACCCGGCCAGCCGCAGCTGCTGCACGATCCGCGCGTCCCGCACCTGGGACGGCGTGTACCGCCGCGTCCGCCGCTCGTCGCGGCCGGGGACGACGAGCCGTTCCGCGTCCCAGTGACGCAGCGTCGAAGGACGCACGCCGAGCGCCGACGCCAGTTCGGAGACGCTCATCGAGTCCGAGCCGCGGACGTCTGCGATCGGTTCGCGGGAGATCAGCCGGACGACTTCCCTGGCTTCCTTGAGGTCCGCGCGTTCGGCGTCGAGCCCGGCGTGGGCGGCGTCGAGGAGCGCGAGCACGTCGGGGAGCGGATCCCGATGCAGAGCGCGGACGATCTTCTTCGCCTCGACCGGCCCCACACCGGCGGCGAGCGCGCGATAGGCCAGCGCGGACCGGAGATGGATCTCCTCGTAGCTCCGGTAGCCCGAGGCCGTCCGCGTCGCCGCCGGGAGCACGCCGTCACGTTCGAGATTGCGCACCTGCTGCACGGAGTAACCCGCCAGGCGGGCGATCTCCGCTGTGCGCATCGATTTGAGACTTGACACCTTCACTCCGTCGAGAACGTACCCGAACCCTCCATAAACACTTTAATGCGACGCTTGAGCACATGAACATCGACGACATCATCGGCTACGTTTCGGACCTCGACGGCGTCCTGACTCTCACGCCGGGACCGGGCGACGAGTGGCCGGAGCTCAGCTGGGGCGACGCGTTCTTCTACTACTCCCCCGACGGCGTCGTCCCGACGAACGTCCAGCCCTTCGCGACGGTCGTGACCAAGAACTACCCCGGCGACGAGGCCTCGCGACTGGACCGGCCGGGCGCGTTCCGCGTGAACATCCACGCGGGCAAGGAGGACTTCACCCGCCAGCTCGGCCGCGCTCCCCGCGACGCGGTCGAAACCGACATCGACCCCGCCGTCGAAGACACCGTGATCGCCCACCCCGTCTACGGGGCCGCGGGCTGGCTGGCGGTGGTGAACCCGGCGTCGAAGACCGAAGCGGTCATCCGCGAACTGCTCGGCACGGCCTACCGGCTGGCCCGCGCGCGGTACGAACGGCGCGCGGATTCCTCGCGCGGTTAGCGGACCGAATATCGTGGGGCGGTGGGCCGAAACATTCAAACCCGCGAGCGGCTCAGGCCGGTCGACCTGGCACGTGAGCACGGCCTGTCCACGCAGGCCGTCCGCAATTACGAGGCCGACGGCATCCTTCCCGCCGCCGAACGCGGTCCGCACGGCTATCGCACCTACACGCCCCGGCACGCCCAGGCCCTGCGGGCGTTCTTGGCCCTCGTGCCCGGGCACGGTCACGCGACGGCGGCGTCGATCATGGAGGCGGTCAACCGGGACGCGGTCGAAGAGGCTCTCCGGCTCGTCGACGAGAGTCACGCACAGCTGCTAGAGGATCGCCGCACCCTCCAGGCCGTCGCGGACGCTCTCCGCGATCTCGAACCCGTACCGCAGGAGCGGGGCGAGATGTTCGTCGGCCCGCTGGCCAGGAAGCTCGGCGTCCGGCCCGCCACGCTGCGCGAATGGGAGCGTGCGGGCCTTCTCCGGCCTGAACGCGACCCGCGGACCGGCTATCGCGTCTACAGCGCGGCCGACGTGCGCGACGCCAAGCTGACCCGTCAGCTCCGGCGGGGCGGCTACCTCCTGGAGCGGATAGCTCCGCTGCTCGACCAGGTCCGCTCGGCCGGAGGTGTCGTGCCGCTCGAGTCGACACTGAGCGACTGGCACTCGCGGCTCTCGGCGAGGGGCCGGGCCCTGCTCTCCGGCGCCGCCGCGCTCAACACCTACCTCGACGGCTGACACTTTTCGGACAATGACACTTCCGCGCAATTGAATTCGCGGCGGTTCACGCCTTTACGCCTACGAAAGTAGGAGCGTGATCACGGAACCTACTTTCGGCGCTACGGCGAGGAAGACGGGCGCTCGTACTGTGCGTGACATCGAGATGAACCGCCCGGTCCCTGCCATTTAGAACATATCCCGGCGGTTCGTCGTTCCCTCCTTATCGAAGGAAATTCGCATGCGAATTCGCGGACCCGTCATGCTCACCCTCCTGAGCGTCTGCGCCGGAATCGGCGCTTTCGCCGTCCCGGCGACCGCCGCGCCGGTCACGGCCTACGACCAGACGATGCTGGAGACCCTCGCCGCCCAGCTGCGCGTCAGCCCGCTTCAGGCCGCGCAGAAGCTGGACCACGAGAAGAACCTGATCGCCTCGCTCGAGAGCGTCAGAACACGCGGTCTCCACACCGACGGCGCGTACTTCGACGACGCCGGCGCCCTCGTGGTGAACGCCGCCGACGCCGGCTCCGCCGACGTGCTCCGCTCTGCCGGGCTGACCCCGCGCACCGGCGCCCGTGGCGAGAACGCGCTGAACGCCCTGTCCGCCACCGTCGGCAAGGTGATCGGCAAGGACATCGGCCAGGTGCAGGCGTGGGGTCCGGAACTCGCGGCCGACAAGGTCGTCGTCACCGTGCAGCCGGGTGCCGACAGCGCCCTCGTCCGCCGCCTCACGGCACTGCCCGGCGTGGCGGTCCAGACCGGTGTCGCCAACGGCAACACCACGCAGGCCGACGTCATCCCCGGCCAGATCATGGACCTCGACCCCGGCACCAACTGCTCGCTCGGCTTCCCCGGCACCACCAGCAACGGCAACAACGTGCTGCTCACCGCCGGGCACTGCGTCGAAGGCAACCCGGACATCCTGAACCGCAACGGCGTCCACATCGGACGGGGCGTCGCCACCCAGTTCCCGTCGGCCGACATGGGCCTGATGGACATCGACGCCGAAGACACCGGCCGCGGCTACGTGGACACCCGCAAGGGCACCACGGTGCGGATCACCGGCAGCTCGAAGGCGCCGGTCGGCACCACGCTGTGCAAGGCGGGCAACACCACCGGCTGGACCTGCGGCAAGATCACCGCCTACAACCAGACCGTCCGCTACAGCGGCGAAAGCGTCGCCACCTCCGGGCTGGCGAAGTCGACCGTCTGCACCGAGGGCGGTGACAGCGGCGGCGCCTACATCGCGGGCAACACCGCGCAGGGCATGACCTCCGGCGGCCCCGCCGACGGGCACGACTGCGGCTGGAACCAGGGCTCCAACGCCACCGGTTCGTACTCCTACTACCAGCCCGTCGTGGACGCGGCGAACAAGTACGGGGTCACGCTGACCCGTTCCTGACGAAGAACGCCCGGTGGCGGGGAGCGCCTGCTCCCCGCCATCGGGCTTTGTCACGCGTTCAGGATCTGCTCCCGCAGGATGTCCGCGTGGCCGCCGTGCTGGGCGAGCTCACGCAGCAGGTGCAGGTACACCCACCGCAGCGGAAGCGGACCACGCCGGTTCCCATGGAGCAGATCGTCCAGTTCGAGGGCCGCGGCCGCCTTGCGCGACGCCTCGCAGGCCTCGCGATACGCCTGCCGCACGGTGGCGATCGTGTCCTCCTCGTCGAGGACGAACGATTCGTCAGGGGTGGCGGGGAGGCCGATCTCGGCTCGCGGCCGGCAGGTGACGGCTTCGTCGAACCACACCTTCTCCACGAAGGTCGCGTGCTTCACCAGACCGAGCAGGGTCGTGCGGGAGGGAACGAGCGACCGGCGAGCCTGCTCCTCGGTCAACCCCTCCAGGCAGTCGTCGAGCACCCGGCGATGCTCGTCGAGGAACACCTCGAACTGTTCACGGAAGGGATGGTTGAGGACGTCCAACGAAGGCATCGGTGAAGAGGACACGGGCGAAGCATCGCAAAAGTCTTCGATCATGGGCAACCGAGTTGCGCTACTTCAGGAACTTGACCAGTTCGGCACTCACGAACTCCGGATTCTCCTCGGCGAGCCAATGTCCCGCCCGCGGCACGTCGACCGCGCGGGCCAGGTTCGTGACACGGGGCGCCAAAGTGGCCTTCTGCGGTTCGAGCAGTCCTTCCGCGGTCATCAGCAGGGTGGGCGTGGTGATGGGTTTCGCGACGGTGTTCGCGGCCGCGTCCTGGCCGAGCGTGCGGTAGAGCTCGAAGCCGCCGTGCAGGACCTCCGGCCGCGTGTAGGTGCGGGCGTACTCGTCGATCTCGGCGTCGTTGAAGGGCGACGGCGCCCCAGGACCGCCGAACGCGGTCCCCGAGTAGGCGACCTGGGGATAGAACAGGGACAGGTACTCGCGGACGTCGTCGCCGACGACGGCTTCGGGAACCGTCTTCTGCGTGTGGAAGGCGATGTGCCAGCTCAGGTTCCGGTAGGCCGTCGCGTCGAGCGCGGGCCCCGGCAACGGCAGGTCGAGATACGCGAGTCTGGTGAGGTCGCCGGGGAACTGCGCGGCGTACTGGAACGCCACCGCGGCGCCGAGGTCGTGGCCGGCGATCCGGGCGTCGCGCAGGCCCAGCCGTCCGGCGACGAGACCGTGGACGTAGCGGGCCAAGGTGGCCTTGTCGTAACCGGGCGGCGCGCCGGCGCTGTCGCCGAGACCGGGCAGGTCGAGGGCGTACACCGTGAAGTGCTCGGCCAGCGCGGGCATGACGCGGTGCCAGCCGTACCAGGTCTGCGGCCAGCCGTGCAGCAGGACGAGCGGGGCTCCCTTGCCGCCGGTGACGTAGTGCATCTTCACCCCGTCGACGTCGGCGAACTCGTGGCGGAACTGCCGCGCGAAAGCGGCGTCGCCGCGGGTGATGTTCTCGTAGGGCGGAGCGGCGGCCGAGGGCGAACCACACGCGGTCGACAGGACGAGGGCCACGACGAACGCGGCGGCTCGGTGAAGCATGGAAGTCTCCGTTTCAGCGCCCGGTGGCGCCGTCGATCAGTTCGCGCAGGATGTCGGCGTGTCCCGCGTGCCGTGCGGTTTCCTCGATCAGATGGGTCAGCGTCCAGCGCCGCGATCCCCGGCGGGGTCCCGCCGCGGCGAGGTCGTCCCATGACGCGATTTCGGCGTTCGCCTCGGCGATGGTTTCCCGGTAGGCGGCGAGAATCGACGCCGTCGTGTCGTCCGGGCCCGGATGGAAGGTCGCCTTCCAATCGGCGACGCGGTGGCCGAGCAGCCAATGCCGTTCCACCTGGGTCAGGTGGTTGACCAGGCCAAGCAGGTTCGTCCCCGACTGCACGCCGGGAGTGCGTGCTTGCTCTTCCGGTACTCCTTCGGCCTTCGCCGCGACCGCGGAACGCAGGTAGTCGAGGAACCCGGCGAGCACGTCCTTCTCGCCAGGACCCGTCGAAGGCGGCCCGGCGTCACGTTCGCGGCTCACCGCCCGGCCCTCCGGAGGACGAGGACGTGGTCGATGACGGTCGCGGTCCGCCCTTCCGGGCCGGTGGCCAGGCGTTCTGTCGCCTCCGCGCGGTCGATCGACCATTCCGCCGGGTCGAGATCCAGTTCGGCCGCCACGGCATCCGGCGTGGGGTACTCGCCGTCCTGGTCCCACGACCAGGGCGCAGCGGAGCCGTGATCGACGACGACCAGCCGCCCGCCGGGATTCACCGCGCCCGCGGCGGTGCGCAGGACGCGGGCGCGATCGAGGGCGAAAGGGGTGTGGAAGTACTGCGCGGACACCAGGTCGAAAGTGCCGTCGGGGAAGTCTTCGGCGAGATCGACGCGGAGCGCCTTGATCGGCCCACCACGTTCCCGGAGCGCGCGCACGGCCGCCTCGGAGATGTCGGCCGCGGTCACCCGCCAGCCTCGGGCGGCCAGCCACAACGCGTCGCCCCCGCCTCCGCAGCCCAGGTCGAGCGCGGTGCCCGCGGTCAGCGGCCCGGCGATCTCGGCCAGCCTCGCGTTCACCTTCGGCGTTCCGGCGGCACGCCGTTCGTGGAGTTCGTCCCAGAATTCCGTCGCGTTCATGACCACACCTTCGCCTCAGCGCGTCCGGATCGGCACGAAAACTTGCCGACCTGGCAAGATCGACGGCATGGCGGACGAGACGGACGAGGTACTGGACTCGGTGGGCCCCCGGTTGCGCGCCCTGCGCAAACACCGTGGCCTGACCCTGGCCGGACTGTCGGTGGCGACCGGGATCTCGGAAAGTACGTTGTCACGGTTGGAAAGCGGCGGACGACGGCCCACGCTGGAACTCCTGCTCCCGCTGGCCCGCGTGCACGGCGTGCCGCTCGACGACCTCGTCGGCGCGCCCCGTACCGGTGATCCGCGCATCCATTTGCAGCCGATCCACCGCCATGGCATGACGTTCCTGCCGCTCACCCGGCGCGCCGGCGGGGTGCAGGCGTTCAAAATGCTCATCCCCAGCCGCGACGAACCGGCGGAACCCAGCCCGAAGACGCACGGCGGCTACGAATGGGTGTATGTCCTCAATGGACGGTTGCGGCTGGTGGTCGGCGACCGTGACCTGGTGCTGCCGCCCGGCGAGGCCGCCGAGTTCGACACCGCGCTGCCGCATTGGCTCGGCTCGGCCGACGGTCACGCCGTCGAAACCCTCGTCCTGTTCGGACCGCAGGGCGAGCGCGCCCACGTCCGGCCGCGCTAGAGCCAGTCGTGCTCCCGGGCGTACCTGGCGGCCTGGTGCCGGGTCTGCGTCTGGGTCTTCTGCATGGCGTTCGAGAGGTAGTTCCGCACCGTGCCCTGCGCGAGGTGGAGCCGAGCGGCGATCTCGGCGACGGAATAACCTTCGCCGGTCACCCGCAGCACCTCCAGTTCCCGCTCGGTGAGCGGGCAGTCGTCGACGACGGCGAGCGCGGAGACGTCCGGGTCGATCCAGCGTTTGCCCTGGTGCAGGGCGGCGATGACGAAGGTGATGTGCGACGGTTCAGCCGCCTTGCTGACGAAGCCCTGCACCCCGAGTTTGAGTGCTTTGCGGAGCACACCGGGTTTCGCGTGCCGGGTCAGCATGAGAATGACCTGGTCCGGCCGGGTGCGGCGGATCTCCGCGACCGCGCCGAGGCCGTCCACGCCGGGCATTTCGAGGTCGATGACGAGGACGTCGGGCTCGTGCCGCAGGGTCGCCTCGACGGCCTGCTCGCCGTTTTCCGCTTCGGCCAGGACGGTGATCTCGCCTTCGAGCGGGAGCAGCGCGGCCATCGCCTTGCGCAGCAGGGCTTCGTCGTCGGCGAGCACCACCGTGGTCATGATTCCTCCCGGGCCGGGAAGGACGCGGCCGTCACGAACCGCCCGTCTTCCTGTTCCACCGTCAGTTCGCCGCCGTCCGCGGCGACGCGTTGCCGGAGCGCGGCCAGCCCCCGGAGTTCGGGCAGCGGCCCTCGCTGGGCGCCGTCGTTGACGATATCGATGCTCCATTCCGACAGGGTGATCCGCACTCGGGTCGCCTGCGCGTGGCGGAGGATATTGGTCGTGGTCTCCCGCAGCACCTGGCCGAGCAGCCTGCCGGCCTCCGGATCGACGTCCGCCTCCCGGTTGACGCGCACACGGATCCCCGCGGCCTCGAAAAGGTTCCTCGCGTTCTCCAGTTCGGCGGACAGGTTGAGCCGTCGCTGGGCATAGGCGAGTTCCTTCGTCTGGGTGATCGTGTCGGCCACGAGCGCGTGGATCTCCCCCAGTTCCTGTTTGGCCCGTTCGGCGTCGATGTCCACCAGCTTCCTGGCCAGCGCGGTCTTCAGCTTCACCACGTGCAGCGTGTGCCCCTGGATGTCGTGCAGGTCGCCGGCGAACCGGACACGTTCGCGGATCACGGCCAATTCCGCCTCCCGCTCGCGCGACTCCTCGAGTTCCTTGACGACGTCGTAGAACCGCTTGTTGGGGAACATGAGGCCGAGCACGACGGCGGTGATCGCGGCCGGGACGAAGACGAAGCTGGTCAGCTCACCGAGGACGTCCTCGTGGGAGACCAGGAGCCGCATCGCGCCCACCCCCGCGATGTACCCGATGAGCGCGGCACCCGCCGCGACCCGACGGCGGGGAAGCTGGGGGACGACGAGCGAGCCCACAAGGAAGACGCCGAAGAACGCCGAACTGCCGCCCGCCACCAGCACCGAGAACGGCCACACGGCCGCCGTGACGATCAGGCACGGGATCGCGACCCGCAGGACCTCGCCCGCCGCCCACCGCACGAAGGCGACCATGGCCGCCAGCACGCCCAAGCCGAGGACGACCGCCTGCCACCAGGTCCGCGCGTCCGACGCCACCACGACCACCCCGCCGACGGTGAGCAGCGGGAAGAACATGGTGAGGTTGAGCCTGCGCAGTTTTCCCTGCGCCGGCTCGGTGTCCACATCAGACATGGGACCAGTATCGGCCCTCCGCGACGGCGGGCACCAGTGACACCACGTCATGGGTCGGTGATGACGTGACAGCACTGCCCCTGCCGGGCCTCAGCGGGTGAGATCTGGGTATGACACCAGTGATCGACGTCGAGCGGCTGAACCTGAAATACGGCGACTTCCACGCCGTGAAGGACCTGTCCTTCCAGGTCCGGCGCGGCGAATTCTATGCGCTGCTGGGCACGAACGGGGCAGGCAAGACCTCGACCCTCGAAACCCTGGAAGGACACCGGACACCGACCTCCGGCACGGTCCGGGTGCTGGGCAAGAGCCCGCGTGACCGCGCCGCCGTCCGCCCCGAGATGGGGATCATGTTGCAGGAGAGCGGTTTCTCCCCGGATCTGACGGTCAAGGAGTCGATCCGCCTGATCGGAACGCTCACCCGGCGCACGGACCGGCTCGAACGGGTACTCGGCATCGTGGACCTGATCCGCAAGGCCGACACGAAAGTTTCGCAGCTTTCCGGTGGCGAGAAGCGGCGGCTCGACTTCGCGACCGCGGTGTACGGCTCGCCGCGGCTGGTGTTCCTGGACGAGCCGACGACCGGTTTGGACATCCAGTCGCGGGACGCGCTGTGGGACGCCGTCGACAAACTGCGCGAAGACGGTTCGACGATCGTGCTCACCACGCATTATTTGGAGGAGGCCCAGCAGCGCGCGGACCGCATCGGGCTGATGCACCGCGGGACCTTCCACCAGGAGGGCACGGTCTCCGAACTGACGCGGACGCTGCCCGCCGTGATCCGGTTCTCGCTGCCGCCCTCGGCCCCGGCGCTGCCCCTGGAAGGCAGGCGTGACACCGGCGGGAAGTTCGTCATCGAGACCCACGGCCTGCAGAAGGACCTGCACGTCCTGTTGCGGTGGGCGCGGGACCACGCGATCGAGCTGCGGGACCTCGAAGCCGGCCCGACCCGGCTCGACGACGTGTTCCGCGCCATCGACAACGACCAGCCGAACCTCCACAAAGGACTCAAATGATGCTTTCGATAGCCCGTGGCGAGCTGATCCAGATCTTCCGGAATCGCTCTGTCCTGATCACCAGCTTCGTGATGCCCGTCGCCGTCTCCGCGTTCTTCATCCACCAGCACGAGATCTTCGCCAAGATCGGCAGTCTCGGTTACATCGCGGCGATCGTGATGTTCACCGTCTGCGCTTTCGGTCTCTATGCCAGCTCGGTGACCACGCTGGCCTCTCGACGGCAGAACCTGTTCCTCAAACGGTTGCGCTCCACCGCGGCCGGTGACGGCTCCATCCTGGCCGGGCTGGTGCTGCCGGTCACCGTCATCGCACTCGTGCAGGTGGCCGTGATCATGACCGTGCTGGGCGTGGTCACCGGAAAGCCCGCGAACATAGCCCTGCTGGTCGTGGCGGTGCTCGCCACCGTCGCCATGATGATCGGCCTCGGCCTGGCCACCGCGGGCCTGACCAACTCCCCCGAGCACGCCCAGGTCACCACCCTGCCGGTCAGTCTCGGCGTCCTCGGTGTGGCGTCCTGGGTCGGCATCTCCGGCACCGACGAGCTGCCCCTGCTCAAGCGGCTGCTGCCCGGGGGTTCGGCCACCGAACTCGCCGTCAACGCCTGGAACGGCGGCGTCGCGGTCACCGATTCGCTGCTCCTGCTCGCCCCGACACTGGCCTGGGTCGTCGTCGCCGTCGTCCTGGCATCCAAACTCTTCCGCTGGGAGCCCCGCCGATGACCGTGCGCAAAGTCCTGCTTCCCGTTCTCGCGGCCGCCTTGGTGACCGCGGCGACCCCCGCCGTCGCGTCCGCGGCTCCCCCGCCGAAGTGGGGACCCTGCCCGGAAGAGGCGTCGGGACTCGGACTGGAGTGCGGCACCCTCGATGTTCCGCTGGACTACCGCGACCCCGGTGGGAAGACCATCGAGATCGCGATCTCGCGCCTGGCGAGCACCAAGCCGGAAAAGCGCCGCGGCGTGCTGCTGACCAACACCGGCGGCCCCGGCGGTGAAGGCCTGGCCTATCCGGCCACGCTCAAGAAGCTGAACATCCCGCAGGAGGTGCTGGACACCTACGACGTGATCGGGATGGACCCGCGAGGCGTCCACAACAGCACACCGGTGACCTGCGGGTTGTCGACCGCGGAGCAGCCGACCAACATCCCGAGGTACGCGCGCGACTCGGCCGACGTGACGACCGAGGCCCAGCGAGTCGCCGCCGTCGCCGCGAAATGCGGTTCCTCGGCCACCGCGCCGCTCCTGCCGTACATGACCACCGCCAACACCGCGCGAGACCTGGACCGCGTCCGCGAGGCGCTCGGCGAGCGGAAGGTGAACTACTTCGGCATCTCGTACGGCACCTACCTCGGCTCGGTGTACACCTCGTTGTTCCCGGAGCGCAGCGACCGGTTCCTGATCGACAGCGCGACCGGCCCCGGCGGCTGGGACGCCTCCTTCTCGCGAATGTTCGGGCAGGGTGTCGAAGACCGCTTCCCCGACTTCGCGAAGTTCGCCGCCTCGAAGCCCGAATACGGCCTGGGCCGGACGCCGGCGCAAGTGACGGCGAAGTACTTCGAACTCGCCGCGCGGCTGGACAGGACACCTAGCCCGGACGGTTACAACGGCCAGGTGTTCCGCCACGTCACTTTCGCCTATCTCTACTACGACACGAGCTTGCCGCATCTGGCCGAGACCTGGCGCGCGCTCGACACCGGGAAACCCGTTCTGCCCGCCACCTCCGGGCAGTCGTCCACCGGCGTGCCTTGGCCGTCGGACAACTACCTCGCGAGCCAGCTGCACGTGATCTGCAACGACTCCGACTGGCCGGAGGACGTCAAGGCGTACCAGCGCAACGTCGCGATCGACCGGTTCCGCCATCCGCTGTTCGGCGCGGCGGCCGCGAACATCACGCCGTGCGCGTTCTGGCCGTCCGAACCGGTCGAACCGCCGGTGAAGATCACCGGCCGCGGCCCGTCGAACGTGCTGATCGTGCAGAACCTCCGCGACCCGGCCACGCCGCCGGCGGGGGCACGGAAACTGCGTGAGGCCTTCGGTGACCGTGCCAGGATGGTCACCGTCGACCAGGGTGGGCATCTGGCGTACCTGTTCAAGGACAACGAGTGCGCCAACGACCTCGCGACGGATTTCCTGGTCTCCGGCGCGCGGCCGCGGCACGATCTCGCCTGCGGGAGTCAGGGGCAGGTCCGGTCCGCGGGGAGCGCTCCGCCCAGCAAGTAGTCCCGCACGGCCGTGTCGACGCACGCGTCACCTTTCAGAAAGACCGAGTGGCGGTACGCGCCTTCCACCGTCACCAGGCGCGATCCGGCGAGCGCCCCGCGCATGGCGAGCTGCCCCGCGTAGGGCGTCGCGGGGTCACCGGTCGAGCCGAGGAGCAAGGCCGGTGAGCCGTTGTGGATCCGGGTGGCGGGTTCGACTGGGGCCACGGGCCAGAACGCGCAGGGCGTGATGTTGCGGGCCAGCGGGCCGAACAGCGGCTCGGCGGACCGATGCGCCTGGATGTCCCGGTAGTACGTCGCCGGGTCGCGGGAAGCCGCGCGATCCGCGCAGACGACCGGCGTCCCGGCCCGGTCGGTGGCGGCGCCCGATCCGGTCGTCAGACCGTCGAGGAGCGCGTTCAACGCCGCCGAAGGCGTGACGGGAAGCCCCGCCGCCGCATCGCGGAGTGTCCGCACGGTGGTGGCGAACTCGGCCTGCGACGCGGGCCGGTCGTCATAAAGGTTCGCGAAGAACAGATACGGCACCAGATGACCGTCCACTGTGTACTTGCCGACCTTGAACGGGCGCCGCTCGGCCGCTCGGGCGACGTCCCGCACGGTCTGCTCGCCCAGTCCTTGCCCCGCGGCGGACCTCGCCCAGTTCCTCAACGCCGCGTCGAGCGCCGGCGCGGTCGGGCGGAGCAGGCCCGGCCCGAAAACGCCGGGATCGACCGCCGAATCGAGCACGAACCGGTCGGCCCTCGCGCCGAACATCTGGAGGTACACCGCGCCGAGGTAGGTCCCATAGGAGGCGCCGATGTAGGAGATCTTCCGCTCACCGAGCGCGGCACGCACGACGTCCATGTCCCGGGCGGTGTTACGGGTGGAGGCGGCCCGCAGAAGCTCGTGATCATTGCCGGCACAGCCGCGCGCCAACTCTTTCGCGAAAGCGACACTCTCGCCGAACGACCTGACGTCCGGCCCGGCCGAACGCGTGAACGTATCGGTGTTCCAAGCGCACCGCAGCGGCGAACTACGCCCGACGAACCGGGGATCCATGCCGACGAGGTCGTACTCCGCCGCGATCTCCGGCATCGACGACCCGGCCAGCACCAACTCCATCGCCGGACCACCCGGCCCGCCCGGATTGAGCAACACCGCGCCGCGGCGGCGCGCGGGATCCGTGGCCTTGATCCGTGCCAGCGCGACGGTGATCTCGCGGCCCCGCGGACGCCGGTGGTCGACCGGCACACCGACGTCGCCGCATTGCGCACCGGCCTTGTCCAGAGCGGCGCCGAGGCTGTCGCCGGGGCCGGTCGTGCAGCCGTGCCAGGTGATCGACGGCGTCGACGCGGTGGCGGGTGTCGCCGGTGTCAGGGCGGCGGCCAGTACGAGGGCCGCCACGATGGCTGTTTTCCTGGGCAACCCGGGCTCCTTGCTGATGAGCGGAAATCGTGGGTTCAGGCTAGGAGCGGGAGCCGTATGCGGGCGTCCGTCCGGAGTCGGACGCGTCTAGCCCGCTGGGGGGTTCTTTGGGGGCGTCGTCGTTCCGTGAAGGACTCCTTCCTGTACCTAGGCGCAAGGAAGGGATCCTTCATGTACTTCGAGCGGGCAAAGGTGGGGCTCGCCATCTCCAGCGTGGCGCTCGCAAGCGTTCTGTCGTGAGATGAGGGCGCCGCTGATCACGAGTAGGTGCCTACGCGAGGGGGCCGCCCGAACACGCTTCCTTAGCCCAGGGTCGTTCGCTGGGCATGACGAGGGGCCCGTCGCCGGTGTGGCTGGCGGGCTCCTCGGGGTCAGACGTCGTGGAGGGTGTTGCGGCGGGGTTTTCGGAGCGGATCTCGGTATTGGGGCGGGATGAACTCCGGTAACCCATCAGCGGCCATCCGGACTTCCCAGTCGCCGTGGTGGATCAGCCGGTGATGGAAACCGCACAGCAGCACCAGATTCCGGAGATCCGTAAGGCCTCCGTCTGCCCAGTGATGAATGTGGTGAGCGTGGCAGTTCTTGGGCCGCCTGTGACAGCCGGGGAAGGCGCAGCCGCCGTCACGAATGTTCAACGCACGCCGCTGACCTGGCGTGACGAAGCGTCGCAGCCGCCCCACGTCGAGAGGTTCTCCGGCGGCGCTCATCACGACCGGCAACATCAGGCAATCGCAGGCAGCAAGGCGGGCTTCCCGCGCGGTCATCGTTCCAACGAAATCCAAGCACGCTGTGCCGAGGCCGGATTTGAGTTCGTCGAGCCCGATGGTGACGTTCACGAGGGTCCGGTAGCCGCTGGTGCCGGGCTGATCCGGGCAGGCGATCGCCAGATCCAGGATGTCTACCCACGCATCACCCATGCGTTCGCACTTCATCCGCAGATCGGCTTGCCCGAACTCATCCACCGGACGCGGTTGCGCATACGCCTCCAAAGCCGTCGCAGTACGGGCACCCGTCTCGTCATCGAGCAGACCGGTCAGCTTCCAGAACCCGTCTTTCCGGCGCTCCAGGGTGATCTCCCGGCGCGGCTCCTTGGGCTCAGGCTCCTTTGGTTCGTTGCCGTCGGGGTCGAGCCAGGCGAGCAGGTTCGCCTCGGCGTCGGCGAGCTGGCGAGGACCGGCATCGCGGGCGAGGGTGGCGAGGATCTTCTCCGCACTCGCCCGATCCTCAACCGAGGTATCGGCGGGGAGCTTCTTCAAGAACTCCAAGATCTGATCGATCCGCTCATTCCCGACCAGTCCTTCGGCGGCGACAGCGGCGGTGGCGGGCGCGACAGGCGGAACCTCGGTGCCGTCCAGAGCGCGTGTGGGGTTCAGAGCGATGGCCCGGTTCACCACCGCACCCGCCTCACCAACCGATAACCCCGCTATATCGGCGAACCAGTTGGCCGTGCGGCCATAGCCGTACAAGTCTTTGACGCCACGAGACTCGATCTCCGCCAAGTATTGCCCCAGTCCGGCGGTGGCCATCCTGATCACCTGCAACGACCGCTGCACGCCATGGGCAAGCTCCAGCTTGCCGGCGCGCCACAACTCCTGCGGCAACTCGGGAAGAACAGTCTCGGACACACCACAAGAATACCGCAAAACAATCGAACAAGCGTTCGTAATTTTAAGCAACAGCGAACGAACTTATTTACCACTGAAGGGTGATGGCGCCGAGAAACGAGCCCGCACTGCGCGATGAGCGCAAATACCGTCACGCAGCCCACTAATGACCGACCACTAAAAACCAAAGACAAACGCCCCGGACCGGAACATCGAAGTTCCGGCCCGGGGCGACCCCCAGTCGACCTCAGCGGTCGCGTTCCTTCGCGAACAAGGACTTCGACCACACGTACCCGACGACCGCGAGCAGCACGCACCACCCGACCGCGAGCCAGCCGCTGCTGCCGATCGGGGTGCCGAGCAGCAGGCCGCGGATGGTCTCGATGACCGGCGTGAACGGCTGGTAGTCGGCGAACCAGCGCAGCCAGGCGGGCATGGAGTCGGTGGGCACGAAACCGCTGCCGAGGAAGGGAAGCAGCATGAAGATCAGGGGCGTGTTGCTGGCCGTCTCCACGCTCTTGGCCGCCAGGCCGAGCGCGACCGACAGCCAGGTGAGCGCGACGGTCAGCAACAACAGCATGCCGACGGCTGCGAACCATTCGCCGACACCCGCGGTCGGCGAGAAGCCGATGAGCAGGGTGACACCGAAGACCACGGCGAGGGCGATCGCCGTCTGGATGAGTGCGCCGACGACGTGTCCGGTCAGTACCGACGCCTTGCTGATCGCCATCGTGCGGAATCGGGCGATGATGCCCTCGGTCATGTCCGTCGCCACCGAGATGGCGGTGCCGAGGGCGGCGCTGCACACGGTGACGAGCAGGATGGCGGGCGTGACGTAGCCGACGTATTCGGCCCTGCCGCCTCCGCCGCCGAGGCCGTTCCCGAGTGTGCCGCCGAAGACGTAGACGAACAGCAGCAGGAACACGATCGGCTGGCCGATCAGCATGATGGTGAGCGACGGATAGCGTTGCATATGCCGGATGTTGCGGCGCAGCATGGTCGCCGAGTCACGCATCGACAGGGACAGGGCGGTCATCGGGCCAACTCCTTGGTCGCTTCGGTCCGGTGACCGGTGAGGCTGAGGAACACGTCGTCGAGGTCGGGGGTGTGCACGGTGAGGCTGTCGACGGAGACCGCTTCGGCGTCGAGCCGGTCCAGCACGGCGCGAAGGGCGGTGACGGTGCCGTCGGTCGGCACGCGGAGCACCAGGGCTTCTTCGTCCGAAGTGGACACTTGAAGTACGCGGGTCGCGTCGCGCAGCGAGCCGGCTTCGGGGAACTTCAGCTGCATGTGCCCGCCGGGCACGCGGCGCTTCAGTTCGTCGGGGGTGCCCAGTGCGACGATCCGGCCGCCGTCGAGCACGGCGACGCGGTCGGCGAGCTGGTCGGCCTCCTCGAGGTATTGCGTGGTGAGGAAGATCGTGACGCCGCCGTCGACGAGGTCCCGGATGATCTGCCACATGGTGCGGCGGCTGCGCGGGTCGAGGCCGGTGGTCGGCTCGTCGAGGAAGATGACCTTGGGGTCACCGATCAACGTCATCGCCAGATCGAGTTTCCGGCGCATGCCACCCGAGAAGGTGGACGGCGTCTTCTTCGCGGCGTCGGTCAGCTCGAACCGTTCCAGGAGTTCGGCGGCCCGTTTGCGTCCCTCGCGGCGGGGCAGATGGTGCAAGTCCGCCATGAGGAACAGGTTTTCCTCGCCGGTGAGCAGTTTATCGACCGCGGAGAACTGGCCGGTGAGGCCGATGACGGAACGGACTCCGTCCGGATCGGTGGCCAGATCGGCTCCGGCGATGGTCGCGGCGCCGCCGTCCGGACCGACCAAAGTGGACAGGATATTGACGGTGGTGGTCTTGCCGGCGCCGTTGGGGCCGAGCAAGGAGAAGACGGTGCCGGTCGGGACGTGCAGGTCGATGCCGTCCAGGACGACCTTGTCGCCGTAGGACTTGCGCAGTCCGGTGGCGGAGATGGCCGGGTGTCTCATGTGGATTCCCCTGAAGTGTAAGGACCCGTTGGGTCAGGAGCGGTGCACGATGATGTCGCCGACGGCGGTGCCGGCGTGGATCTCGACCTTGTCGGTCGCGTCGCCGGGCGCGGTGGCGGCGGTCATGTCGCTGAGGACCCGGCCGAAGGTGGTGTTCACGTCGAGCCAGGCCGCGCTGCCCTCGCGGATGCCGATCTCGATGTCCCCCAACGACGTTCCGAGCGTGAGCGTCCCCCTGGCGGCATCGAGCACGCGGACCGAACCGTTGGCGGTCTTGGCTTCGACGCCGCTTTCGGCCCTTTCCACGGTGATGTCGCCGTTGGCCGAACGGAGGCGGATCGAGTCACCGGCGGCGCCGATCGTGGTGGACCCGTTGGAGTTCTTGACCACCGCGGTGCCCTCGATCCCGCCGACGTGCACGCGGCCGGAGCTCGTGCTGATGTCGGCGTTGCCCTCGGCGTGCTCGACGACGATGTTCCCGGACGCGGAGTGCAGTTTCAGCTCGCCCGTGTGGTCGAGCTGGATGTGCCCGGTCCCGGATTTGTAGCGGCAGGCACCGAGCCGCCCGGTCGCGGTCAGGTCGCCGAGGCCGGTGCTCCCCTGCACCCGGGAACCGGCGGGCAGTTCGATGGTGACGTCGATCGACCTCGTCCGGTTGCTGAAGTCGAGCAGGCGCATCTTCGGCGCGCGGACCGTCAGGGTGCCGCCGGAGAATTCGACGACGGTCCGCTTCGCGGCGTCGACGTCGGAGGCGTTGTTCTCGTCGAGCGGGGCGACTTCGACGACCGTTTCGGTGCGGTCGCCGGCGACGATGCGGACGTTGCCGACGACCGGCTCGAGGTCCGCGAGAATGGGTTCCGGAGTGGCGAAAGAAGGCATGGTTGTCCCCTCAGAGGTGGTGTGATCGGTGTTCGTGCTGGTGAGCGGGGTCTAGCTGACCCAGCCCGTGTAACGCTGTGTGCTCCGGTGACCGCCGCTCACCTGAGCGGGCGGGGTGGCCCGTTCCGACGGCTGGAGCGCGGCGGACGCCGCCCGCACGAGCCACGCGTTGACCGAACGGCCTTGTGCGGCGGCGGCTTCCTCGACGCGTGCCTTGAGGTGCTCCGGAAGCCGGAAGTTGATCCGGGCGGTGGCCCCTTCCTCGTCCGGCAGCGGCGGCTGCGGGGGCGCCGGGGGTTCCGGTGTCGCGGCCGCGACCGGTCCGTCCTGTTCGGCCGCGGGAAGCGTGACGGCGAAGCTGGCTTCCCCGGCGCGCAGCCGCACTTCGACCGAACCGGGCGCGAGGTCACGGGTGATCTCGTCCGACGCCGCGGACAACGCGTCCAGCAGCGCCAGCCGGATGGCCGACGCGAGCGGTGCGGTCAGGCGTTCGGCGAGCGCGCTCGCCTCCGCTCCCCCCGCCTCGGCGGCGACGGCGAGCTCCCGGCGAACGGTGTCCACAAAGGGCGTCAAATCCATGATGCCATCATGGCACCATGGTGGCGCCATCGCAAGTGCCAAGTGGTGCCATCTTGTGCCAAAGTGGCGTTTACGCAGGTCGGAGGGATAATTCTGGGGTCGCCGGTCAGGTTCACGGCGAGGGGATGCCCATTCGGCCATTCTCGGCTGGCGCGGGAAGCAGGACGCGGCCGATTGCGTTGCCGGGGCCTGCACCGCGGGCGAGAATCGCCGCGAGCCGCGCGGGAAAAGGGAGCGACCCACCATCAGGTGTGGGGGTCACCGAGGCGGGCCGCCACCCGGTTTCCACCGTACAAGAGGTGCGCTCGCTCAGGCGGGCAACGCTTTCTGCACCGGCGGCCCTTGACAAATCGAAGATCCACAGTGGACAGCGGCCGTCCGCGGCGGAAGAGGGACACATGCGAGCAGTTCGGGTGAGCGTCTGCGCCCTGGACCCCATCACGAAGGCCGGGATGGTCGACCTCCTCGACACCCGCGCGTCCGTGGCGGTGGTCGAAGGCCGGGCACGGGGCGAGACCGATGTCGTCGTCGCGGCCTTCGAGCGGCTTTCGGCCGACGCGGTCACCGCGTTGCGCGCGGTCGCCGCCGAACTCGGCAAGCCGATCGTGCTGGTGACCGACCTGATCGAGGAAGGCGGGCTCGCGGCCGCGGTGGCGTGCCGGGTGGTCGCCATCCTGCCGAGGTCGGCGATGACCGATTCCCGGGTGGCCGACAGCGTCCGTGTCGCCGCGTCGGGCAGCGTGAGCCCGCCGTCGGCTCTGCTCGGCAGGCTGACCGAACACGCCGAGCGGCTCCACCGGGAGCTGCTCGCACCGAGCGGGCCCACCGGATCGGCGCTCTCGTCGCGGGAGATCGAAGTCCTCCGGCTGATGGCCGACGGATTCGACACCCAGGAGATCGCCACCGAACTGTCCTATTCGGAACGAACGGTGAAGAACGTCATCTACGCGGTCACCGACCGGCTGCGCCTGCGGAACCGGTCGCACGCGGTGGCGTACGCGATCCGCGAAGGGGTGATCTGAAGCCGTTCGTCAGATGAGGCCTTCCCGGAGCGCGTACGCCACGACGTGGGTGCGGTTGCGCAACCCGAACCGGCTGAGGAGGCCGTGCAGGATGTTCTTCACCGTGCGGTCGGAGTAGGCCACCCGCCGGGCGATCTCACCGGTGTCGAACCCGTCCGCCAGCAGCCGGAGCACTTCGGTCTCGCGCGGCGAAAGGCCACTGAGGGTGAGCTCACGCGGCTGGAGAACTTCCTTGTGCAGCCGTGAAATCCCCCGCAGCAGGCTGCCGAGCTGATCGGCGGGCAGATCACCCCGGCCGGCGTGGGCGTCGGCGACCGCGCGCAGCAGCCGTCCCGGCGTCGCCTCGGAGCGCGCGACGACGACGGCGAGCCCGCGTTCCACCGCGGCCCACAGTTCGGCCTGATTGGGCTGATCGGCCACCAGCACCAGCCGGGTGGATCCGGCGGGGATCCGGCGCGGCTCGTCCCCCGCGACCGCGACGAGGACGTCGGCCTGCGCCGGGTCGTCCCGCAACGTGATGCCGGGACCGTCGCCGAGCGCGCTGCGCAGGCCCGCCCGGACGAGCGGGTCGTCGGCGTGCACGGCGACCAGGATCTCCCGGCGCTCTTCGGTCTGGGCGACCGGGCGGACGGGCGTCGTCATGATCGTCGACATGGGTTCCAGGTAACCGGCCGCGGCGAAGCCGGGACAAGCGGAAGCAGGGGGCAGCTTTTCGACGGCGGAAGCCTGCCGGTTGAATGGACCGCGGTGGAACCGGTGGAGGCGAGCGAGACGCGGTCGGTGTTCGGCAAGCTGCTGCTCGAACACCGGCGGGCCGCGGGCTGGACACAGGGGCGGCTCGCCGAGGCCTCCGGGATCAGCGTCCGTGCCCTGCGCGAGCTGGAACGCGGCCGCGCGCGAGCCGCCCAGCGGCGCTCCGCCGAGGTGCTGGCCGACGCGCTCGGCCTCACCGGCGGTGACCGGGAGTTCTTCCTGACCGTCGCCAAACAGGGACGCCGCCGGAACCCGGCGCTGGCCGCCCAGGTCGCGGCGACCTGCGCGCTCCCCACGCCGCCGCCGGATCTGTCCGGCCGCGAAAGCGAACTGGCACAGCTGTCCGCGAAGGCCGCCGAGGGTGGTGGCGTGGTCGCGATCGTCGGACAGGCCGGGGTCGGGAAGACCGCGCTCGCGGTGACCGCGGCGGATCTCTGGCGCGCGGAGTACCCGGACGGGGTCTTCGCGATGGACCTGCGCGGGATGGACGAGGAACCGCTGAGCGCCCGTGCCGCGCTCGACCGGCTGTTGCGCGCGCTGGACGTCGCGCCGGGACAGGTACCCGCCTCCGAAGACGACCGGTCGGCGTTGCTGCGGATGCTGCTCGAAGGCCGGAAAGTCCTGCTGCTGCTCGACAACGCCGCCGACGAGGCGCAGATCCGGCCGCTGCTGGTCGCCGGTCCGGGCTCCCTCACCCTGATCACCTGCCGCCGCACGCTCGCCGGGCTCGAAGGCGCCCGGTGGCTGGGGCTCGAACCGCTTTCGGACGGCGGCGCGACCGGTCTGCTCGCCAGGATCATCGGTGCCGACCGGGTCCGGGCGGAGCCGTCGGCGGCGCGGGAACTCGTCGAACTGTGCGGCTTCCTTCCGCTCGCCGTCCGGATCGCGGGCAACCGGCTCGCGACCCGGCCGCAGTGGTCACTGGCCCACCTGGCCGACCGGTTGCGTGACGAAGGCACCCGGCTGCGCGCGCTCGCGGCGGGCGACCTGCAACTGCGCTCGGCGTTCGACCTGTCCTATCGCGCGGTCTCGGCCGGGGCGCGGCGGCTGTTCCGGCGGCTGGCGACCGTGCCGGGCGCCGACTTCGGCCTCGAACTCGCGGGCGTCGTGTCCGGCGCGGCCCCCGCCGACGTCCGCGATCAGCTCGACGAACTCGTCGACGCCAGCCTCCTGCAGGCCACGGCGGATCCGGAACGGCACCAGTTCCACGACCTGATCCGCCTGTTCGCCGAGGAACGGTGCGAGGCGGAGGAAGACCCTGCCGCGCGGGACATCGTGCTCGCCCATCTGCTCGGCAAGGCCGCCGAGGCGGCCAGGCTGTTCTACCCGCGGGCGCCGGAAACCGGCCGGTTCGGTTCACGGGACGAAAGCGCGCGCTGGCTGGACATCGAGGCCGGGAACTGGATCGCCGCGCACCGGGTGGCGGCACGGAAGGGCTGGCACCGGGAGGTCGGCGACCTCGCCATCGCGCTGCACTGGTACTCCGACGGGCGCAGCTCCCAGCGTCCGTGGTGGGAGATCTTCTCCCTCGGCGCGGCCGCGGCGAGCGCGCTCGGCAACGCCGGGGACGAGGCGAAACTGCTCAACTTCGTCGGCTGGGCGTGCAGTGTCTGCCTCGACGACGCCGAAGGGGCCGTCGAGGCGCACCGACGCGCGCTGGACATCGCCGTCCGGATCGGCGACCGCACCGAGCAGACCTGGGCGTCGATCTACCTCGGCCAGGTGCTGCGATACGTCGGAGAGGACGCCGAAGCGTTCGAATTCGCGAAACGCGGCTACGAGCTGGCGGACGAATTACCGTTCTGGGACGGGCAAAGCTCGGCACGGAACGTGTACGGGTACGCGTTGCTCGCGGCGGGGAAGCACGCCGAAGCACTCGCCGTCCACCGTGGCGTGCTCGCCGACGCCGAACGGCTGGCGGCCGACACCTATCCCGGCCTCCGCCGGATGTTGAAGGCGTTGTCCCTGCGCGCCATCGGTGACGTGCTCGGGGATCTCGCCGAATGGCGGGAAGCGGCGGGCTACTACCGCACCAGCCGGTGGCTCTCGTGGGAAGGCGGTTTCGACGCGATGGAGGCGATCTGCGCGTTCCGCGAAGGGCGGGCCTGGCGGGAAGCGGGTGCTTTCGAGGAGGCCAAGGAGTGCCTCACCCTGGCCGTCGAGCTGTCTCCCGAGCCCTCGTTCACCGCCCGGCGGGAGCAGGCTTTGGCCGAACTGGCGCTGCTGCCCGAGTGACCACTCGCGGAGAAGCGCCGACTAAACTGCGGGCCGACGGAGCGGGAGGGCCGATGACGGACGCGGACGGGCAGAGCCCGCGGGAGCGCTACCGCGACCAGGTGCGCGCGGAGATCAAGCAGCACGCGTGGGAGCAGATCGCCGCCGCCGGGGTGCCCGCGCTGTCGCTCAACGCGATCGCCAAACAGGTGGGGATGAGCGGCCCCGCCCTGTACCGGTACTTCGCCGGCCGCGACGACCTCATCACCGCGCTGATCCGCGACGCCTACCGAAGCCTGGCCGACACCGTCCGGGCGGCGTTCGACGCCGGCGCCGACCTGGCCGGGCTCGCCGTCACCATCCGGGACTGGGCCAGGAGCGACCCGCAGCGCTACTTCCTCATCTACGGCACGCCCGTGCCCGGCTACCACGCACCCGACGACACCACCGCCATTTCGCAAGAAGTCATGACCGTGCTGCTCGAAGCGTCCCGCGCGATCACCGTCGACAAGCCGGAAACCCCGTTCGACGAGCATCTGGACGGTCACCGCGACTGGGCGGGCGACGATCCGGCCCCGTCCGCGACCCTGCATCGAGCGCTCGCCTTCTGGACCCGCCTGCACGGCGTGCTCTCGCTCGAACTCGCCGGCCATTTCACCGGTATGAAATTCGATCCCGGCCTGTTGATCGCGGACGAACTGGACGACCTCACGACCCGGTGACCGGCCTTCGCCCGAGTCCGATCGCGTGCGCACTGAACCTTTCCCGCCTCCCGGGCGTCTTGTCCTGTGACGTTGCCGCCCTCCCTCGGCGGTTGACATGCAACGTTGCAAGGTTATAGCTTCTAAGTAAAGCAAGAGCTATTCACGCTGGGTTTCCGGGCGCTTCGAATGGGGACTTCGATCATGATTCACGGGGAGAAGCTCAGCAGGAGAACCGATCGCGTCAAAGTCGCCGTGCACGCACCGGACCTACTGGCCGGGCTGGGCACGACGAGCATCCTCGGCGCCGACGAACGGCTGGACGTACTCGCCGAAACCGACCTCGGACCGGCCGAAGTGATCGTGACGGTCGGGGATTCGATCGGCGACGGGGTCTTCACTTTCCTGCGCCAGGTTCGCGCCGCGTCGTCACTCCCGGCGCCACCGAGATGCGTGATCGTCACCGATCATTTCCCGGTCCAGGTCCTGATGACGGCGATCGAATGCGGCATGGCCGCCCTGCTGCCGCGGCGCGATCTCGACGGCGAGCATCTGGTGCGGACGATTCTCGCGGTCAGCCAGGGCGCCGGCGCCCTGCCGCCGCGTTTGCAGGGCAGCCTGCTCTCCCAGCTCGACCGGATACAGGAAGACCTGCTGATCCCCAACGGTCTCGCGTTGTCCGGATTGTCCGGCCGCGAACGTGAAGTGCTCCGCCTGCTGGCGGATGGCCATGGCACGGAAGAGATCGCGATCAAACTCGCCTATTCGGAGAGCACGGTGAAGAACGTCCTCCACCGGGTGATGTCGCGCTACGGCCTGCACAACCGCACGCACGCCGTCGCCTTCGCGTTGCGTACCGGCTCCATCTGAAGGAATTCGTCCAAAGTAGACGCATTTTCCCCGCCCCCTTCAATTTATAGCGGACATGGGGGCTTGCGGCAAGGCCATGGTCATCCCGCAGAATTGCGCGCCGAAGGCCGGAAACCGAAAATTGGGGAGTCACGAAGTGCGTGTTTTGCTGACGACGTGGGGGTCACGCGGGGATGTCGAACCCTTGGTGGGACTCGCGGTGGCGTTGCGGGAACTCGGCGCGGAGGCGCGGGTGTGCGCGCCTCCGGACGAGGAGTTCGTGACGTTGCTGAAGCGGGCGGGCGTGCCGTTGGTGCCGCTCGGCCCGACGGTGCACTCGGTGGTCGCCGGACCGACACCGCCGACCGGGGAGGACGCGCTGAAGCTCGCTCCGGCGCTGGTCGCCGCCCGGTTCGAGACGCTCTCCGCGGCGGCGGAGGAAGGCTGTGACGTCATCCTGGCGACCGGGTTGCTGCCCGCCGGCGCGAGGGACGTGGCCGAGAAATTCGGGATCCCTTACGTATACGCGTGTTTCCACATCTTCGGGCTGCCGTCGCGGCAGTTCGCCCCGGGGATCCGGCCGGGCACGCCGTCCCCGGAAGGTGAGACGGACAACCGGGTGCTGTGGCAGCAGGACGCCCAACGGGTGAACGCGTTGTACGGCGGGGCGCTCAACAGTCACCGGGCAGCGCTCGGGCTGCCGCCGGTGGACAACGTCCGCGACCACGTCTTCACCGGCACGCCGTGGCTGGCCGCGGACGCGACCCTGTGCCCGTCGGAGGGCATGACGGAACTCGATCTCGTCCCGACGGGAGCGTGGATCCGGCCCGACGACCGTCCGCTCCCGGACGATCTGGCGGAGTTCCTCGAATCCGGTGAGCCGCCGGTGTACGTGGGTTTCGGCAGCATGGCAGCGTACGCCCCGAAGGACATCGCCCGGGTGGCCATCGAGTCGGCCCGGGCGCTGGGACGACGGATCCTGCTCGGCCGCGGCTGGGCCGGATTGGCCTCGATCGACGACGCCGACGACTGTTTCGTCGTCGGAGAGGTCAATCAGCAGGCGCTCTTCCGCCGGGCCGCCGCCGTCGTGCACCACGGTGGCGCTGGCACCACGACGACGGCCGCACTGTCCGGCACGCCCCAGGTGGTCGTCCCCCGGATCGCGGACCAGCCGTACTGGGCCGAGCGGGTGGCGGAACTGGGAATCGGTGTGGCGCACCAGGATCCGGCGCCGACGGTCGAGTCACTGTCGGCCGCGCTCGCGGCGGTCCTGTCCCCCGGGACCGGCGCGCGGGCGAAGGCCGTGGCCGACACCATCCGGACCGACGGGGCGACGGTGGCCGCGAAACTGCTCTTCGACACCGTCAACGCGTAGCCGCCCAGGCTTGAGGACGGTTCTCTTGAGGTAAGGACGAGGTGGCGTGGGGGGGGGGGGGGGGGGGGGGGGGGCGCGGGGGGGGGGGGGGGGGGGGGGGTGGGGGGGGGCGCCACCACCCCCCGCGC